>JAQGLP010000509.1 GCA_028292835.1 Variovorax sp. | reverse complement strand
GCGCCCAGTGCCCGGGCGGCGGCAAGGCGCCGGCCCGGGTCGACGCCGCCCAGCATGCCGGCGGCGCGCACCCGCTCGAGCTGCGCCTTGATCCTCGGCTGGGTCTCGGCGGCCAGCGCCTTCTCCACCAGCGGCAGGCGCGATTCGTCGGGCTCCTTGAAGAGAGCCTGTGCCGCCTCGGCGCGCACCGCGTCGTCCGGGCTGGCGAGCCTGAGCGCGGCCTGCGCCGCATCGAGCGCGCCGCGCATCAGGTTGTTGTTGACCACGTCCTCGGCCGTGTCGGGCAGCTGGACTTCGGCGCCGGTCACGGGGTCGTGGCCCTTGCCGTCCCTCATCACGAAGACCCGCTCCTCGGTGACCTTGACCGCGTCGTCGGACAGGGCCTTGATGAAGGCCGCCGTCTTGTCGTCGGCCGTGAGCACGGCCTTGTTGAGCGCGGCGATGCGGGCTTCGGACTCGCCCGAGGCGATGGCGCGGGCTTCGTCGGCGGTAAGCGCCTGGGCGGGCGCCGCGCTCAGGAGCGCCAGGACCGCCGCACAGGCATGGAGGGAGCGCAACAGGGGATGCACGGAATTTCTCTCAAACAGGGAACATCGCGGAACCGGCTCCGCCGGGCCGCCGGTGTCACCCCCTGCAAGGGGGTTGGGCGAAGCGGCACGCAGTGCGCGCAGCCTGGGGCTGTTACATGGATTTCCCGGCCGGCTGGTCGGGCTTCTTGTCGTTGCCTTCGATGTACGGGCTCCAGGGCTTGGCCTTTACCGGGCTGGGCGTCTTCCACACCACGCCGAACTGGCCGTCGGCCTTGATCTCGCCGATGAACACACTCTTGTGCAGGTGGTGGTTCTTCTCGTCCATCTTCGAGACGATGCCCGACGGCGCGTTGAAGGTCTGGCCGGCCATGGCGGCGATCACCTTGTCGGTGTCGGTGGACTTGGCCTTCTCGACGGCCTGCTTCCACATGTGGATGCCGATCCAGGTGGCCTCCATCGGGTCGTTCGTGAGCGGCTTGTCCATGTGGCCGGGGATCTTCTTGGCCTTGGCGTAGTCGCTCCACTGCTTGATGAAAGCAGTGTTGGTCGGGTTCTTGATCGACATGAAATAGTTCCACGCGGCCAGGTGGCCCACCAGCGGCTTGGTGTCCACGCCGCGCAGTTCCTCCTCGCCCACCGAGAAGGCGACCACGGGCACGTCCTTGGCCTTGAGGCCCGCGTTGCCGAGTTCCTTGTAGAAGGGCACGTTGGAATCGCCGTTGATGGTCGAGACCACCGCCGTCTTGCCGCCGGCCGAGAATTTCTTGATGTCGGCCACGATAGTTTGGTAGTCGGCGTGGCCGAAGGGCGTGTACTTCTCGTCGATGTCGGCGTCCTTCACGCCCTTGCTCTTCAGGTAGGCGCGCAGGATCTTGTTGGTGGTGCGGGGATAGACGTAGTCGGTGCCCAGCAGCACCCAGCGCCTGGCGCCGCCGCCCTCCTTGCTCATGAGGTAGTCGACCGCCGGGATGGCCTGCTGGTTGGGCGCGGCGCCGGTGTAGAACACGTTCTTGGAGAGTTCTTCGCCCTCGTACTGCACGGGATAGAACAGCAGGCCGTTCATTTCCTCGACCACCGGCAGCACCGACTTGCGCGACACCGAGGTCCAGCAGCCGAAGACGACCGCCACCTTGTCCTGGCCCAGCAGCTGCTTGGTCTTCTCGGCAAAGAGCGGCCAGTTGGAGGCCGGGTCGACCACCACGGGTTCGAGCTGCTTGCCGAGCACGCCGCCCTTGGCGTTGATGTCGTCGATCGCCATCAGGACCGTGTCCTTGAGCACGGTTTCCGAGATGGCCATGGTGCCCGACAGCGAATGCAGCACGCCGACCTTGATGGTGTCCCTGGACTGCGCCAACGCACCCCCTGCGAACCCCAGACCCAGGGCGATCAATGCGGTCAGTGTTTTCAACGAGCCTCGACGATTCATGAAGGTTCTCCCAGACGAGTGATGGATACGGCCCCTGGATCAACGCAAGGCCCGTGCCAGCCACCCGGCGCGGACGCCGTGTCCGCGCGGGGACCGGCGGTGCGCCAATGCGGTGCACGCATCCTGTGCATTGGTGCACGGCGGAAGAGCGCGCCGTCGCAACGGCGCGAATGCACCAAAGCAGGCCGTGCCGCACGACGGCTTGGCGGCTCGGCATGCGACGCGCGAGTTGCATCACAATGCGCGCTCACATTACCGATTGCTCCATGGAACTCACGCCCCGCGAGAAAGACAAGCTGCTGATCTTCACCGCAGCGCTTCTGGCCGAGCGCCGGCGCGCGCGCGGCCTCAAGCTCAACTATCCCGAAGCCGTCGCGCTGATCTCGGCCGCGGTCATGGAAGGCGCACGCGACGGCAAGAGCGTCGCCGCGCTGATGAGCGAAGGCCGCGCCATCCTGACGCGTGCCGACGTGATGGAGGGCGTCGCCGAGATGATCCCCGACATCCAGGTCGAAGCCACGTTCCCGGACGGCACCAAGCTCGTCACGGTGCACCAGCCGATCGTTTGAACCTTCTGGACAGGCCCTCATGAATCATCGTTCTGCAAGCGGGGCCGCATGACGCCCGGCGAACTGTTCACCGACGACGGCGATCATGTGCTCAACCCCGGACGCCGCACGCTCACGCTGGTGGTGCGCAACACCGCCGACCGGCCGATCCAGGTCGGCTCGCACTACCACTTCGCCGAGACCAACGGCGGGCTCGGCTTCGACCGCGAGGCGGCGCGCGGCATGCGCCTGAACATCGCCTCGGGCACGGCGGTGCGCTTCGAGCCCGGGCAGCAACGCACGGTCGAGCTGGTCGACTTCGCGGGCGAGCGTGTGGTTCACGGCTTTCGCGGCCTCGTCCAGGGAAAATTGGGATGACCCCCAGAAAAATCCGTTACCTCATACAGGAGAGCCGCTGAGATGGCAACGATCGAGCGGCGTGCCTACGCCGAAATCTTCGGCCCCACCGTGGGCGACCGCGTCCGCTTGGCCGACACCGACTTGGTGATCGAGGTCGAGGCCGACTACACGCTGCGCGCCGGCGGCTACGGCGAGGAGGTCAAGTTCGGCGGCGGCAAGACGATCCGCGACGGCATGGCGCAGAGCCAGCGCACGCGCGACGGCGCGGGAAGCGGCCCGACGGCCGGCGGCGCCGTCGACACCGTGATGACCAACGCGCTGATCCTCGACCACTGGGGCATCGTCAAGGCCGACATCGGCCTGAAGGGCGGACGCATCGTGGCCATCGGCAAGGCCGGCAACCCGGACGTGCAGCCGGGCGTGGACATCGTGATCGGCCCCGGCACCGAGATCATCAGCTGCGAAGGCACCATCGTCACCGCGGGCGGCATCGACAGCCACATCCACTTCATCTGCCCGCAGCAGATCGAGGAGGCGCTGTCCTCGGGCATCACCACCATGCTGGGCGGCGGCACCGGCCCGGCCACCGGCACTTTCGCCACCACCTGCACGCCCGGTCCCTGGCACATCGAGCGCATGCTGCAGGCGGCCGACGCGTTCCCGATCAACATCGGCCTGCTGGGCAAGGGCAACGCCAGCCTGCCGGCCGCGCTGCACGAGCAGATCGAGGCCGGCGTCATCGGCCTGAAGCTGCACGAAGACTGGGGGACCACGCCCTCGGCCATCAGCAACTGCCTGGACGTGGCCGACGCCACCGACACGCAAGTGGCGATCCACAGCGACACGCTCAACGAGTCGGGTTTCGTGGAGAACACCATCGCGGCGGTGGCCGGCCGCGCGATCTGCGCCTTCCACACCGAAGGCGCGGGCGGCGGCCATGCCCCGGACATCCTGCGGGTGGTGGGCGAAGCCAACTTCCTGCCGTCGTCGACCAACCCGACGATGCCCTACAC
>JAQGLP010000504.1 GCA_028292835.1 Variovorax sp. | reverse complement strand
TCAACGCGGCCCAGGCCGCATCGCCCTGCCCCGGCGCGCCCTCGACCACCACGGCGCGGCAGTCAAGCCCGGCCAGGTCGGCGCCCACGTGGTCAAAGCGCTCGGCGTCGCAGATCAGCCAGCGCGGCCGCAGGTCGCGCAAATTGGCCAGCAGTTCGTCCCGCAGGCCAAAGCTGTTGAGCGGCGCGGGCACGGCGCCCAGCAGCGCCAGCGCCGCAAAGGCCACCGCCCATTCGGGCCGGTTGCGCATGGCAATGGCCACCCGGTCGCCGGCGCGCAGACCGTGCTCGGCCTGCAGCCGGCCGGCCAGCGCATCGGCGGCGCTGTAGAAGCGCTCGAACGTCCAGCGGTCGCCCTCATAGACCATGAATTCGCGCGCGCCGTGGACGCGGCCGGCGTCGATCAGCGCGGGCAGCGTGGCAAAGGCGTTTCGATAGGCCTTGAGCGTCTGGCCGTTGACGCTGACCTCGGCCAGCTCGAAAGGCGCGCCCGGCGCGGTGAGCTGCTCGCGGCTGCGCGCGATCAGGGCCAGCAGGTCCGGCTTGGGGGTAGACGCAGTGGCCGGGGTGGCGGCAGCAGGGGTTGCAATAGAAGTCATGGCGCTTAAAAACCTTTCAGTCGGGCATAGCGGTCGCGGTGGAACACCCCGTCGCCCAGGCTGTGCTGCAGCACGCGGGCGCGCTTGACGATCAGGCCCAGGTCGAACTCGTCGGTCACGCCAATGCCGCCATGCAACTGGATCGCCTCGTTCATCAGCTTTTCGCACAGGTCGGAGGCGCGCGCCTTGGCCAGGCTGGCCAGCAGCGCCAGCTCGGGGTCGCCGGCGTCGATGGCCGCCAGCGCGGCGCACACGCAGCTCTGGAGCAGTTCCAGCTCGGCGTAGAGCCGCGCCATGCGGTGCTGCAGCGCCTGGAAGGAGCCGATCGGCACGTCAAACTGCACCCGCTCCTTCAAGTAAGCCGTGGTGCGCTCGAAGGCTTCGCGCAGCAGGCCCAGCCCTTCGGCGGCCAGGCAGATGCGGGCGCGGTCCAGCGCGGCGTCCAGCGCCTGCGCCGCATCGCTGGCAGCGGCCAGACGCATGTCGCCGGTGAGCCGCACGTTAGAGAGCAGCAGGCGGGCGTGGTTGCGGCTGTCGGCCAGGCGCGTGGGCTGCAGCGAGACGCCGGGCAGCGCGGCATCGACCATGAACAGGCCCAGGCCCTCGTCGGCGTCCTGCGTGCCGACCACGCGGGCGGCGACGATCAGCCAGGGCGCGCCGATGCCGTCGATGACAAACCATTTCTCGCCGTCCAGCACCCAGCCGCCGGCTTCGCGCCGGGCGCGGGCCTTGATGCGCTTCGGGTCATGGCGCCCCTGCTCGTCGATGGCCAGCGCCAGCCGCTGTCGGCCGTCGATCAGGCCGGGCAACCAGCGCTGGCGCTGGGCGTCGCTGCCGGCGGCCAGCAGCAGTTCGCCGCACAGCACCACCGAGGACAGCAGCGGCAGCGCCGCCACGGTGCGGCCCATGGCCTCGAACACGGCGCCCAGGCCCTGGTAGCCCACGGCCAGCCCGCCTTCGGATTCGGGAAACACGGCGGCCGGCCAGCCCAGATCGACCACCTGCTGCCACAGCGCCGGCTCAAAGCCCAGCGGCGCGCGCGTGTCGCGCAGGCGGCGCTGCAGGCTGATGGGCGACTGCGCGTTCAAAAATTCAGTGGCGCTGTCGCCCAGCTGGCGCTGCTCTTCATTCAGCAAAAAACTCATGCCCGTGTCTCCGGTTTTTTTATCGTATGCATCATCACCCCGCCTCAGCCCGGCAGGCCGAGCACGCGCTTGGCAATGATGTTGAGCTGCACCTCGCTGCTGCCGCCAGAGATGGTGTAGCTCTTGGATAGCAGCCACAGGCGGCAGATGTCGTGCTCTTCGCTACTGAATTCATCGCCCTCCCAGCTCAGGCCGCGCTGGCCCATCAGCTGCATCAGCAGCTCGTACTTGGCCACTTCCTGCTCGGTCTGCACCAGCTTCATGATCGAGGAGGGCCCGCTCACATCCTGCCGCGCCATGGCCTGCTCCAGCACGCGCTGGTGCGTCAGTGCAAAAGCCTGCGAGTCCATCAGCAGCGCGGCCAGCCGGTCGCGCCACACCGGTTCGATGAGGGTGCCGTCTTCGTCATACAGATAGGGCCGCGCCACGGCCAGCGCGTTGTGCGAAGGCGCCGCGCCCTCGCTGAACTTGGACATGGCGGCGCGCTCGTGCTGCAGCAGCTTCTTGGCCACCGTCCAGCCGCCGTTGAGCGGCCCGACCAGCTGACGCGCCGGCACCCGCACCTCGTCGAAAAACACCTCGCAAAAGCTCGACTTGCCGCTGATCAGCTCGATCGGCTTGACGGTGATGCCGGGGCTTTTCATGTCGATCAGCACGAAGCTGATGCCTTCCTGCTTGCGCACCGTGGCGTCGGTGCGCACCAGGGCGTACATCCAGTCGGCCGCGTCGCCGTAGGAGGTCCAGATTTTCGAGCCGTTGACGATGAAGTCGCCGTTGGCGTCGACGCGCGCCGAGGTCTTCAGGCTGGCCAGGTCGGAGCCGGCATTGGGCTCGCTGAAACCCTGGCACCAGCGGACGCGGCCCTGCATCATGGGCGGCAGATGCTCGCGCTTTTGCGCCTCGGTGCCCAGCTCCAGCAGCACCGGCCCGAGCATCCACACGCCCAGGTTGAACTGCGGCTGGCGGCAGCCCAGGCGCAGCATTTCCTCCTCGACGATGCGTGCCTGCTTCGGGCTCAGGCCGCCGCCGCCAAACTCGGCCGGCCAGCCCGGCGCGAACCAGCCGCGCTCGCGCATGCGCTCGAACCACAGCCGCTGGTCCTCGTTGCCGAACTTGACCTGGGAGGCGCTCCATACCATCTCTTCTTGCGTGATGGGCTGGCGCATGGCGGCGGGGCAGTTGGCCTCGAGCCAGGCGCGGGTTTCGGTGCGAAAATTTTCAGTGTTTTGCATCGCTTGTCTCTGCTTGTTCGGGGCTTTTCGTCGCGTCGGAGGGCGTCAGTGTGAGCGCGAACGCGGGGTCAGCCAGCTGGAAGCGGTAAACGCCGTCCTCGTCGAGCACGCGGCGCAGCATGCCGTCATAGCGCAGCCAGGACAGGTGGGCGATCGACTCGCCCAGTGCCAGCATGTCGTCGACCGGCCCGCGCAGGCGCGGAAACAGGCACAGCATGGCTTCAAAGGCGGTGCAGCTGTCCTGCCCGGTCAGGTGGGCGCGCAGCAGGTCGAACTGGTGCTGGTGGTGCTCGCGCAGCTCCTGTGTGCGCGCATGCAGGCCGCGAAACACGCGCTCGTGCGAGGGCAGCACCAGCGTGCCGGGCGCCAGCTGCTCCAGCCGGGTCAGCGACTCCAGCCACAGCTGCAGCGGATTGGCCTCGGGCTCGATGCCGGTGACCAGCACATTGGAGCTGATGCGCGGCAGCAGCTGGTCGCCGGCGATCAGGATCTCGTCCTGCTCGCAGTACAGGCAGGCATGCTCGGGCGAATGGCCTTCGCCGATGACGACACGCCACACACGCCCGCCCAGCGCGATCTCGTCGCCGCCGCGCAGCCGGTGAAACGACTGCGGCTGCGGCGGCATGAAAGGGTCTTTGCGCATGGCTTTCCACATGCGCTCCACGCGCTCGGGCGGCATGCCGGCGCGCAGGTAAAACTCCGCCTGGGCCGGCGGCAGCGGGTCGGGCACCGGCTCGGACAGCGTGCGCATCATGAAGTACTCGCCATGCGTCATGTACAGCGGTATGTCAAAGCGCTCGCACAGCCAGCTCGCCAGGCCGGCGTGGTCGTAGTGCATGTGGGTGCAGACCAGCCGGACGATGGGCAGGCCGTCCAGGTGCGTGGCGGCGATGTGCTCCCAGCGCTCGCGCGTGGCGTCGGTGTTCAGGCCGGTGTCGATCAGCATCCAGCCCTCAATGCCGCGCAGCAGGTAGACGTTGATATGGTCCAGCGCCATCGGCATGGGCATGCGCGCCCACAAAATACCGGGGGCGATCTCGACCACCGAGCCGTCGGTGGCCGGCGCGGTGAAAGGATAGTCGAGCACTGCACGGGCATGCGGTCGCGTCATGCCCGGGCCCTTTGCGCCAGCGCCGCCTCAGCCAGCGGCAGATAGGTCCTGGCCTTGTCGTCGCGCACGTACAGCGGGTCGCTCACCACGCTGGCGTCGTAGCCTTCGCGCTGCAGGTCGACCTTGCGCAGCTTGTAGTTGCCGGTCATGTCGGTGGTGGGCGCGAGGCGCAGGAACAAGGGCGCGGCATAGCGCGGCAGCCGCTCCAGCGCCAGCGCCCAGAAGGCCGCCGGGTCGAAGACGGCGCCCGGCTGCAGCACCAGCGCGGCCATGCCGGCGCGGCCTTCGGCGCCGGGCACCTTCACGCCGTAGACGGTGATGGCCTCCAGGCCCTGAAAGTCGCCCAGCGCATCGGCCACCTCGGTGGTCGAGACGTTCTCGCTGTTCCAGCGGAAGGTGTCGCCGATGCGGTCGACGAACCAGCAGTAGCCGTCGGCATCAATGCGCAGCAGGTCGCCCGAGGACCACCAGGCGTCGCCCTGGCGAAACACGTTGCGCAGGATCTTCTTTTCGGTCGCCTCGGCCGAGGTATAGCCCTCGAAGCGGCCGCCGACGACATCGGGGATGTCGATGATCATGCCGATGCCCTCGCCCACCTCGCCGACCTCGCACAGCTGCATGAAGCCGTTCTCGTCGCGCGGATGGCTGTCGCTGTCGATGTCGTAGCGCACCAGGCGCAGATTGGTCTTTTCCCAGAACGGCACGCGGCCGCAGGAGCCGACGCGGTTGTCGACGTTGATGGTGTTGGTGTTGGACTCGGTCGAGCCCCAGCCTTCGTAGATCTCGAAGTCGCCGAAGCGCCGCACCCATTGCTCCCAGACTTCGGGCGCCAGGCCGGCGCCGACCATCTTGCGCAGCGGGTGGTCCCGGTCGTCCTGCTGCGGCGGAACGGTCAGCAAAAAGCGGCAGATCTCGCCGACATACTGGCAGATCGTGACCTGGTGGCGGCGCACATCGGACCAGAACTCGCTGCGGCTGAACTTGCGTCGCAGCAGTACGCTGGCGCCGGAGGCAAGCGCGGTGGAGCCGGCCGACAGCGAGGCGGCGCCGTGGTAGAGCGGCAAAAAGCAGTAGAAGCGGTCCTGCGCCTGCACGCCCATCGTGGCCTCCATCACGTCGCCCGTGATCAGCCAGCGGGCATGGCTGATCACGGCCGCCTTGGGCAGGCCGGTGGTGCCGGAGGTGAAGATGTAGAGCGCAGGATCGCCGGCCACCAGGTTGGCACGCCACTCGGCGGGCGGATTGCTGCTGGCAGCCTCGCTGGCAGCCTGCTCCAGGTTCAGCGCGCAGCGCTCGCGCAGTTCGGCCGCAGCGGGCCGCTCGGCGTCGGGCCACAGCCAGCAGCGCATGCCGGCCGGCAACTCGGTCGCCGCGAACAGGCCCAGGCATTCCTCGCCGACGACGGCGAGCGTGGCGCCGGTCGCCTGCAGGGCATGGGCCAGCGGCTTGCCGCTGACATTGGTGTTGAGAAAGACCACGGTTGCGCCCAGCTTGGCCAGCCCCAGCCAGCCGAATACAAAGGCGGGCCGGTTTTCCATGCACAGCGCCACCACGTCGCCGCAGCGCACGCCCAGTTCGTGCGCCGCATGGGCGACCTGGTTGATGCGCCGGTTGGTCTCGGCGTAGTCATGGTGCTCCTCGCCGTACAGAATGCAGGGCCGCTCGGCAAAGCGCAGGGCGCTCTCCTCGATGCGCTCGGCCATCGTGTAGGTCTGCGAGGCGCGGTGGCGCTGACCGGCCCGGGCCCTGTGGTCGAGCTTGGCCTGCGTCACTTCGCGCGGCACGATGGTTGCTGTTTTCACGCGGTCTGCCTTTCTGTCGTTGTGTTGGCGATGGCTGGCGGGCCGCTTCAGCGCACCGTGCGCGGCATGCGCAGGCCGAACTGGGCGATCAGTTCGCGCTGGATCTCGTTGGTGCCGCCGCCGAAAGTGAGCAACGTGCAGGCGCGCACTTCATATTCCAGTTCGCCCAGCAGCAGCGCGGCGCTGGAGCCGGCGCGCACCAGGGCGCTGGAGCCGACGATGTCCATCAGGCGGCCCAGGATTTCGATCACGCTCTCCGAGCCATAGACCTTGGTGGTCGACGCCAGCGCCACGTCCATGCCGCCTGCCTCCAGCTCGGCGGCAATGCGGAAATTGATCAGTCGCATCGCCTCCAGCCGTGTGTAGCATTCGGCCAGCGTGCGTCGCACCCAGGGCTGGTCCACCGCACGGCGGCCCTGCTCGTCGCGGGCCTTGGCCCATTGCAGCACCCGGACAAACGGGCCGAACACCTTGTCGGACCAGGAACCCAGGCCGAGACGCTCGTGGTTGAGCTGGGACGTGATGAGTTTCCAGCCGCCATTGAGCTCGCCCACCAGCCGGTCGGCCGGCACCTCGACGTTGTCGTAATAGGTGGCCGCCGTGAAGTTGCCTACCGTCTGGATCAGCGTGTGCGAAAAGCCGGGCGCGTC
>JAQGLP010000483.1 GCA_028292835.1 Variovorax sp. | reverse complement strand
TCGCCCATCTCCCTAACTACCACTTGCCATCGTTTGTTCCTTGTTTACCTCGCATGGCTCCAGCAATCAGTGCGACAGCTTCGTTTTGGTTGGCACGCTGCGCAAAATCGGCTGCGCTCAGACCCTTTTCGTTTTTCATTAACGGATCGGCGCCTTCGTCAAGCAAGAGCTTCACAGCTGCCGTCGAGCCGTACATGGCAGCCATCATCAACGGTGTGGTGCCATTGGGTGACTGGGCATCGATGAATGCATGGTTCTCAAGCAACAGTCTCATGATGTCCAGTTGCCCAGATGTGGCGGCGTAATGCAGTGGCGCCCAGCCGGTTTTGTTGACAGCCGCATCGCGCTTGAGCAAGGCGTTGACTTCCACCTTGAGGCCTTTGAGGGCTGCCAGCATCAATGGACTTTCATCCTTTTCGTCCACCGCGTCCACGTCGGTTTTCGGGGATTCGAGTAAGACCTTGATCACCTTGGGAGAGGGTTCGCGCAGCGCTGTAAGCAGACCGGTCTGGCCATGCGGATCGCGGGTGTTCGGATCGAATCCGCGCTGAAGCAACTGGCTCACCGCTCCCGCGTCGTCACCTTTGATGGCTCGGAAGAAATCGTCATAGGAGCCGGCCTGCACCACAGCACATCCGATGACGATACTGAGGCAAACGATCTGCTTGGCAATATTTTTCATGCGCTAACGCCCTTGAAAAGTTTCTCGAAGTTGTCGCTGGTGGCTTGGGCAATGGCCTCGATGGGCAACTGCCGGACCAGTGCAATCTGTGCCGCCACATGAGGTACATACGACGGGTTGTTCGTCTTGCCACGAAACGGCACCGGCGCGAGATAAGGACTGTCGGTTTCGATCAGCATGCGGTCGAGCGGTACGAAGGCGGCCACGTCCCGCAAGTCCTGCGCCTTCTTGAACGTCAGGATGCCTGAAAAGGAAATGTAGAACCCCAGGTCCAGCGCCGCTCGCGCCACTTCGGCGGTTTCGGTAAAGCAGTGGAAGACGCCGCCGGTCGCCCCTGCCCCCCCGGTTTCGCCCTCCTCCTTCAGGATCGCCAGAGTGTCTGCGGAAGCGCTTCGGGTATGAATGACCAAGGGCTTGGCCATCTGCCGCGCGGCGCGGATATGGACGCGAAACCGGTCACGCTGCCATTCGAGATCCGCCACGCGGCGGCCGCCTTTTCGCTCTTCCATTTGGTAGTAGTCCAGACCGGTTTCGCCGATGGCGACCACCCTGGGCAGCGCGGCGCGACGTACCAAGTCCTCGATCGTAGGTTCGGCGATGTCTTCGTTGTCCGGGTGAACGCCAACACTGGCCCAGAAATTATCGAACCGGAGGGCGAGCGAGTGGACGGCCTCGAACTCTTCAAGCGTGGTGCAGATGCACAGCGCCCGCGAAACGCGGGCGGCTGCCATGGCGGCACGGATTCGCGGCAGATCGTCCGCCAGTTCAGGCAGCGTCAGGTGGCAATGGGAGTCGGTGAACATAACGGTGCGCGATGCGCGAGCACCGCGTGAAAATTCCTGCAGGCCCGTACCAGGGCCGGCGGCCTCAGATGGTCTGTGTCGAACGGTTCGAAGCCAGCGTGGCCCCGAGGATGTCCTCGATACGCTGCTTGAGCTGGCGCGACTTCTCGTCTGCCGGAAAACGGATGCCGATCCCGGGAGTGCGATTGCCGGCTGCGCGCTGCGGCGTGATCCAGGCCACCTTGCCCGCCACCGGATAGCGGGCCGGGTCCTCCGGCAGGGTGAGCAGCACATAGACATCGTCCCCAAGGCGGTAGGTACGCGATGTGGGAATGAAGATGCCACCTTCATCGAACAGCGGGATGTAGGCAGCGTAGAGGGCGACCTTCTCCTTGATGGCCAGTTGGATAACGCTTGGGCGGTGCGTGCTGGACGCACTGGCAGCCTGGGATGCGACGGAGTCGGCGGGCACGGCCGCGGGGGAATTCATCATGGGTATCGTGGTCGGCGGTCCGGTTTTACCAGCGTGAGCGCATTGTGCGCGTCGCTCGCCAGGGCCTCAAGAAATAGACCGGCATTGAAGGGATGTTCTTCCGTGCGTGCGGACTGCGCGAGCGACTTGGACCAGCGTGCCAGCACCGCGCTCGACGGCACAGGCGGCAAATCGGCGGGTTCGAAGAAGCGTGGCGCCGCACCGCACTGCTGCGCCATCAGGTCATGGCAGAGCTTTTGCATCGCGTCAATGGCCTGCGCCGCCGAGCGGCCGCTCAACGCAGTGGCATCGCCGCTCTGCAGGGCCCTGGGCAGTTGCGCCCAGGCTTGCGGCGAGTGTCCGTCTCGCGCCAATCGCAGCGCGTCGCGCGGTCGCCCCCCGGCGGCACGCAGCAGTGCGGCAGCATCGCCGGAAGCAATTCCATGCGAGGCCAGCCAGTTCAGCGCGTCGGTGGCTTCGGGCCATGGCAGGGTAAAGCCGAGGCAGCGGCTGCGGATGGTTGGCAAAAGTTGCCAGGCCGCTTCGGTGGCGAGCACGAAACGCACGTCGCCAACCGGTTCTTCCAGTGTCTTGAGCAGGGCGTTGGCCGTGATCGGATTCATTCGCTCGGCCGGATAGACCAACACCACCTTGCCACGGCCGCGCGCGCTGGTTCGCTGGGCAAAGCCGACTGCGTCGCGCATCGCCTCGACGCGAATCTCGCGCCCGGGCTTGCGCTTCTTGTCATCGATATCGGATTGCGCCCTTTCGTCGAGCGGCCAGCCGAGCTCCTGCATGGTGATCTCGGGCATCAGCACGCACAGGTCGGCATGGGTGCGCACTGCCACCGCGTGGCAGCTCCCGCACCGGCCGCAAGCGCCCTGCCCGGTTGGCTGCTCGCACAGCCAGGCGCTTGCCAGCGCCAACGCCAGCTCGTACTGACCCAGGCCGGAAGGGCCCTGGAGCAGCCATGCGTGGCCGCGCTGGCGCAGCAGATCGCTCAGCGGGCCGACAAGCCAGGGCGCCAAGCCAGGGACTTCAGGTGTCGCGCTCAAGAACACTCCCTGAAAGATGCGTCGCCGCGGACTTTTGAGGCCCTGATTGCCTTGAGGCCGCCATCATGGGATGAGCTTGCGACGTGCCAGCGCGCTCAGCACCTGGTCGCGCACCGCCTCACGCGGCCGGTCAGCATCGATACGCTCGAAGCGCGGTGCCCGGCGTGCTCGCTCGGCGTAGCCGGCAGCCACGCGCCGGAAGAAGTCCACAGGCTGCGACTCGAACCTGTCGGGCAGGCGCGCACCGGCGAGTCGGGCAGCCGCGACTTCCGGCGGCAAGTCGAACCACAGCGTCAGGTCCGGCTGCAGCAGTTCCCCAGCCAAACCAGGCCGCAGCGCAGGCCCCACTTGCACCCACTGCTCCAAAATTGATAGCACGCCGACATCGAAGCCGCGCCCTGCCCCCTGGTAGGCAAACGTCGCGTCGGTGAAGCGGTCGCACAGCACCACGTCGCCTTGCGCCAGCGCCGGGCCGATCACCTGCCGCACGTGCTCGCGGCGTGCGGCAAAGACCAGCAACGATTCGGTCAGCGCGTCCATGGGCTGCTCCAGCACGAGCGTACGCAAGCTTTCACCCAGGGGCGTGCCACCCGGCTCCCGCGTACGGATGACCCGGTGTCCAGCCGCGCGGAACGCTGCCTCGATCTCATCGAGGTGGCTTGACTTGCCGGCGCCGTCGATGCCTTCCAGCGTGATGAACAGGCCTTTCATATCGGACAGGCTCATGGGCCGCCACTTCGTTGGTATTTGTCGACCGCACGGTTGTGCTCGTCCAGAGAGCGGCTGAAATGGCTGCTCCCATCGCCGCGCGACACAAAATAGAGGGATTGGCTGCTGGCCGGCTGCACCGCCGCGAGCAGCGCGGCCTTGCCGGGCATCGAGATGGGCGTAGGCGGTAGCCCGTTGCGGGTGTAGGTATTCCAGGGCGTATCGGTTTGCAGGTCTTTTTTGCGAAGGTTGCCGTCATAGGCCGCGCCGAGCCCGTAGATGACGGTGGGATCGGTCTGCAGCGGCATCCCGATGCGCAGTCGGTTGGCGAACACGGCGGCTATTTCAGCCCGGTCGTTGGCCCGTCCCGTCTCCTTCTCGACGATGCTGGCCAGGATGAGCGCCTGCTCGGGGGTCTGCAGGGGCAGATCGGGCGTGCGTTGTGCCCAGGCGGCTTCCAGCTTCTTGTCCATGGCCCGCAGGGCGCGCTGCAGCAATGCGACGTCGGTCGAGCCTTTGGAATAGGTGTAGGTGTCGGGGAAGAAACGCCCTTCCGGCGGGACACCCGGCCGCCCCAGCCGCGCCATCAGTGCATCGTCGGCCAAGCCTGACGTTTCTTGCCTGAGTTGCTCGGCCTTGGCAAGGGCGGCGCGGACCTGCCGGATGTTCCAGCCTTCCAGCAACACCACGGTGCGTGTCGCCTCCTCGCCGCGCACCAGCACCGTCAGCAAACTGCGCGGCGTGAGGCCTTGTTCAAGCTCGTAGCTGCCCGCGCGCATGTGTCGGTCCTGGCCCGACGACCGGAACCACCAATACAGCAGGACCGGGTTGACCCGGGTGCCGGTATCGGCTACGGCACGGGCGATCGAGCGCGGGGTGGCACCGGGCTCGACGGACAGATCAACGCTGGCCGCCGGCAGTTTGAGCGGCTGGTTCAGCCACCAGAGCGCCAGCGCGCCGCTGCCCAGCAGCACGAACGCCGCAAGCAGCAACAGGGTAAGAAAGAAGCGGCGCACGCGAGGAAACCGAAATGGTGAGGCAGTTCTGGTTACGAACCCCACAGCACGCGGGGCAGCCAACCGCCCATGATAATTGAGCCATGACGATTCCCCTTCTCCACGGCGTGACCCCCTTGTCCCATCTTGGCGTGATCCGCGCGGAAGGCCCCGAGGCAGCGAAATTCCTGCACGGCCAGCTGACGCAGGATTTCGCGTTGCTCGGCCCCGACGAGGGTCGGCTGGCGGCGTTGTGCACGGCCAAGGGCCGGATGATCGCCAGCTTCATCGGTCTGCGGCCGCAGCCGGAGCAGGTCCTTCTGGTGTGCAGTCGCGACCTGCTGGCCGCGACGCTCAAGCGCCTGTCGATGTATGTGCTGCGCGCCAAGGTCAAGCTCGATGACGCCAGCGACGCTTTTGGACTCTACGGACTGGCGGGCCCCGCGCTGGCCGCCAATGGGCTCGATCCGGCAATGGCGCCCGGTGAGCGCATCGCGATCGGCGATGCCAGTGCCGTGATGCTGTACCCGGCGGACGGAGTGCCACGCGCGCTCTGGGTGGCTCCGGTCGAGGGCCCGTTGCCGGTGCCCGTCGGTGACGCGCTCGGTGCCGGACTCTGGCGGTGGAGCGAGGTGCGCAGCG
>JAQGLP010000479.1 GCA_028292835.1 Variovorax sp. | reverse complement strand
GCTGGGCGAACGCGATGGTGCAGAAGGCAGCCGTCCGGGCGGCTGGCAGGTTCTCTTCGTGGCCCTTGTACACGGCATAAAAGGCGATCGCGGCGACGGCTGCGTTAAGGCTTCCGTGGTACAGAATCCGCAGCCCGCGGGCGCGCGTGATGACGCCCTCGTCCGGCGGCCGTGGGGGCCGGCCCATCACGTCAGGCTCGGGGCGCTCAACGCCCAGCGCCATGGCCGGGAGCGCGTCCGTCACCAGATTGATCCAGAGAAGCTGAATCGCCGCCAGCGGTGCCGGCCAGCCGGCGAGTGTTGCGCCGAACATGAACATCACTTCGCCGACATTCGTGGACAGCAGGTAGTGAACGAACTTGCGGATGTTGTCGTAGATCGTGCGGCCTTCTTCGACTGCGTTGACGATCGACGCGAAGTTGTCGTCGGTCAGCACCATGTCGGCGGCTTCCTTGGTGACGTCGGTGCCGGTGATGCCCATCGCGACTCCGACGTCGGCCGCCTTGATCGCCGGGGCGTCGTTCACGCCGTCGCCGGTCATCGCCACCACGTGCCCGCGGCTGCGCCAGGCCTTGACGATCCGCAGTTTGTGGGCGGCCGTCACGCGGGCATAGACGGGGACGCGCTCGGTCTCGGCGGCCAGTTCGGCGTCACCAAGGCGGTCGAGGTCGGCACCGATGAGGACGCGCTCACCCTCGCGCATGATTCCGAGGTCCGCTGCGATGGCGCGGGCCGTATCCGGGTGGTCTCCGGTGATCATCACCGGTCGGATGCCGGCAGACAGGCACCGCGCCACGGCTGCGCGGGCTTCCTCGCGTGGCGGGTCCATCATCCCGGCGAGGCCGGCGAAGATGAGCTCTGACTCAGTGGGGTCTTCGTCCGCGGCGGCATCACGGTAAGCCAGGCCCAGAACCCGAAGTGCCCGGTCGCCCATTGCGTGAGCGGCATTTAGGATCTCACCGCGGCGGGCATTGGTCATCGGGCCCACTGCCCCGCCGTAGAATTCCTGGGTGCATTTGCCCAGCACCACTTCGGGGGCGCCTTTCGTGTACATGACGAGCTTGCCGCCCACTGGCCTGACGACAACGGACATGGCCTTGCGATCAGAGTTGAACGGGATCTCATGGACGATGCGGCTTTCGCGCCCTGCGATCTGAACGCCGGCCTTCATCGCCGCGACGACAAGCGCGCCCTCAGTGGGGTCGCCGACGAGTTCCAATTTGCCGTCGACCTCCTTGGCGCGAGTCACCTGAGCGCGGCTGCACCACGCCCCGACGGTCAATGCTTGCAACAGCCCTGGCTGCTGTTGCGGGTCGATGGTCTGAGCGCTCGAATCTCCCGGACCTGTCGCCTGGGATGTCGGCATGCTTCGGAACTCGCCCGCCGGCTCGTAGCCGCTGCCTGTGACTTCGTAGCGTTGCCCGCCGGCATCGATCTCGCGGACAGTCATCTCGTTGCGGGTGAGCGTGCCGGTTTTGTCCGAGCAGATCACCGTTACCGCGCCCAGCGTTTCGACGCTTGGGAGGCGGCGGATCAGCGCGTTCCGGCGTGCCATCCGCTGGAGACCAAGCGCCAGCGCGACCGTCACGACTGCAGAGAGTCCTTCAGGCACCGCGGCGACCGCAAGGCTCACTGACAGAAGGAACGAATCGACATACTTGCCGCCGCGGAGCACCTGCAGGATGAACATGACGGCCACGATCCCGAGGACGACGTAGACCAGCGTTCTGCCCAACTCGGCGAGTTGTTTCTGGAGAGGCGTGGGCTCGATCGCCTGGTGCCGAAGCATCCCGGCGATGTGCCCGATCTGGGTGTTCATCCCCGTGGCGACGACGACCGCGCCTGCAGTGCCGGCGGCGACGGTGGTGCCCATGTACGCCATGTTGACTCGATCGGCGAGTGCTGCCTGTTCGTCCAGGACCGGACGGTGATCCTTGTCGGCTGGGACCGATTCGCCGGTGAGCGAGGCTTCCTCGGCGCGGAAGCCGGCGGAAACGATCAGCCGGACATCGGCGGGCAATCGGTCGCCGGCTTCGAGGTCGATCCGATCTCCAGGCACAAGGTGGGCAGCGGGCAGGTTGTGGGGCCGAGCGTCGCGGACAACCTTTGCCTGCGGAGACGAGAGCTTGCGCAGCGCCGCCAAGGCCTGTTCAGCGCGGCCCTCCTGAACGAACCCGAGCACGCCATTCAGCACCACGATGGCCAGGATCGCTACAGCATCGAGCCACTCGCCCAGCGCGCCGGAGACGATGGCCGCGACGATGAGAATCCAAATGAGCAGGCCAGCGAACTGTCGCGCCAATCGGCGCCACCACGGCTCGGGCGGAACGCTCGCCAGTTCATTTCGCCCAAGCCGCGCCAATCGTTCGGTGGCCACGCCAGCAGTCAGGCCCGTGGTCAGGTGAGTGGCGAGCGCCCGGGCCACATCCTCCACTTGCGCGGCGTGCGGAGCCTGCAGGGCTGGATGATCCAGGTTTAACGCTCCATCCGGCCGCGCAGGAACCGCCGGCTGACCCGTAGCGTCGGGATGACCGGAACCGGCGGGAATCTCATTGGGCGTCGCGGGCGGCTCGGTGGATGGATGGCCGGGTTTCATACAGTTCAGTCCTCCTATCCCTGGCGCACGACTTCTACAGAGCAGCCGGCGCGCGCCGCCACCGCCGCCGAGACCGAACCGAGCAGGAACCGGTCGAGTCCGCCATGCCCCTTGGCACCGATGAAGATGCAGTCGGCTTTCCAGCGTTCAGCCACTTCCAACAGAACTCGCTTTGGGTCTCCCTCCTCGACAAAGGAGGTCGCGACCAGGCCGGCCGACTGAAGTTCCTCCACCACCGAGTTTACAGCCCGGGATGCCCAGGACTGGCCATCCTCGTCGCCATCTCCGACATACGCCCACGCCGCAGCCCATGCCGACGAGGCGGGGTTGGCGAGTAGCGACCAGAATTTCGTGTCCAGCGCCGCGACGACTTTCACCTCCGTGCGCGCCGGCCAGGTGCGGCCTGCAACCGCGCTGACCGCCAGCGCGGAGTGCGTTGAACCATCCACGCCCAGGATGATGCGAACCGGCTCGTCGCTGCGACGGGCCACTTCATTGTTGTCGCGGGAGACGCGCACCGAGCAACTGGCGTGAGTCAGCACGTTCTGCGATACGCTGCCCAGCATGAACCGGCCGAGCGCGGATTTGCCCTGTGAGCCGACGACCACCAGATCCGGCGCACCCTCAGCCAGCTTGATCAACGACAGATAAGGCGACCCGCCGTGCGCTGCGTGGGATACGCGCCAGCCGGGAAACTCTTTCTTGACCAGCGCCTCCCCGGCTGTTGCGAGGGTTTCCGCTTCAGTAAGCGCCGTGGCCGCCAGCGCGTTGGCTTTTTTGACCAGCGGGGAATCCTGCCATGCGGATTCAAAACTTCCCGGCGGGTAATCGCCCCGGGGCGGCGGCGGCCAGGAGTCTGATACGAACACAACCAGCGCTTCTGTGTTGAGCGGCAGTCCCGCGCGATGGAGGCCCTGAATCGCGGCCTTTGCTGAATCTGATCCGTCGAATCCGATTAACACTTTCATGATTTGCTCCGTTGATTACAGATCGAATAAGGCCACGACTTGGTGCCCGCTCAAAGCTCAGGAGAGAAACCGGTGCTCGCAAGCAAGACGAAAGAGCCGACGCCGCACGGCAACCATGGTACCCGCTCGGCCACGGTCGAGACGAACCGGCTGCCAATGACCAACCTCGCCTTGCAACCCCACCCTTTCAGAGGCTTAAGAGCTTCACCTACTCAGAGGTGGCGATCTCGTAGGACTGAATCATTCGACACCTGATGGTTCTGCGACTGAAGACGGTTGATAGTTGAGCCTGAGCGTTCATCGATCAATCAGCACCGCCTTCTCGGAGAATTCCATGCTTACACAAACCGCCGACTATGCCCTTCGCGCCCTGATCCATCTCGCCCACAGCGAAGAGGACGGATATCACCAGACGGGCGACCTCGCGGAGGCGCTGCATATTCCGACGAACTATCTTGGGAAGATTCTGCAGCAGCTTGGCCATAAGCTGCTGGTCGAATCGCAGCGCGGGATGAATGGCGGGTTCCGGCTGGCGCGCCTGCCCGAGCAAATTCGGTTTTATGACGTGATGGCCGCCCTGGACCTTGTGCCCGTAGATCCGGAGTGTCCGCTGACGACCGGCGGCCGGCAAATCGAGCTCTGCACGATTCACCGTCGCTTTGCTGCAATGACCGCGAAATACATCACGTTTCTCAAAGAGACCACGCTGCAGGATGTGCTACAGCAGCATTCTTTCCCAGCCACCTGCCCTGGGCCAGAGCACCTGCCCGCTGAGACTGCCACTTACCCCTGCACGAAATTCCCGCCAAGCATTCGGCTGAGCGTCTTATCTTCGTGAGCAGGGAACCACCAAAAACTGCCTGGTCCGGCGGAATCGCGGATCGCAACGCCTGCCTGGAGGTTGATCCGACGGATTGCTTGGTGTTTTTCATGAATGACCTTTCTGCAAGTAAGTATTGCAGCAAAGTCGCGGCACGCCCATCGGAATCGTCGCCGGTTTTGAGCTAAGCTTTTCTCGTAATGAAATAGGAGTCATCCGCCCCCTGCTGGGGCACCGGCCCGGATCGATGACACCGGCTTAGCTCTCCTTCATCGTGTACTGAATCGCGAAGCGCAGCAGCTCGGTGCTGCTCTTGAAGCCCATCTTGTGCTTGATGTTCTCACGATGGGCTTCGATCGTCTTGACGCTGATGAAGAGGTCTTCAGCGATTTGCCGAACGCCACGGCCCTGCCCCAGCAGTTGGAAGACTTCCAGCTCCCGGTCGGTCAGGATATCGGTGGGGCTCTTTCCTTCAATCCCGTGGCCGCCCGCCATCTTCTGCAGGATCGTGGCGGTCATTTGCTCGCTCGCGAATATTCCGCCCGCCAGAATCGTGCGGATCGCGGGGATGACCTTCTTGGTCGCCTCCTGTTTGTTCAAATAGCCTTTGGCGCCGGCGCGAATCGCCCGCTCGCCGTAAAGGGATTCATCGTGCATGGAGAGCACAAGAACAGGCAGCTTCGGGCAGCGTTCCTTGAGCACCTTGATCAGTTCGATGCCATAGGTGTCCTTCAACGTGATGTCGACGATGGCCATGTCAGGCTGCTGCGCTTCGATCATCTTGCGGGCAGCCAGGGCATCTTCCGCTTCGCCGCTGACAATCAGATCAGCCTCCTGGTTGATCAGTTCAGCCAGACGC
>JAQGLP010000473.1 GCA_028292835.1 Variovorax sp. | reverse complement strand
ACTGGCGCTGGCCATCCGGCTGCAGTCGGCCGGTGTGCAAACCACCCTGCTGGAGGCGCGCGACAAGCCAGGCGGCCGGGCCTACGTCTACCACGACCAGGGCTTCACCTTCGATGCCGGCCCGACCGTCATCACCGACCCGTCGGCGCTGCAGGAGTTGTTCGCGCTGTCGGGCCGGCGCATGGCCGACTATGTCGAGTTGCTGCCGGTCGCGCCGTTCTACCGGTTGTGCTGGGAGGACGGTACCCATTTCGACTACGCCAACGACCAGGCCGCGCTGGACGCGCAGATCGCCGCGCGCTCGCCCGGCGACGTGGCCGGCTACCGCCGCTTCCTGGCCTACTCGCGCGCCGTGTTCAACGAGGGCTACCTGAAACTCGGCACGGTCCCGTTCCTGTCGTTTCGCAGCATGGTGCAGGCCGGCCCGCAGCTCGCCAAGCTGCAGGCGTGGCGCAGCGTCTACAGCATGGTGTCGAAATTCATTCAGGACGAACACCTTCGCCAGGTGTTCTCCTTCCACTCGCTGCTGGTGGGCGGCAATCCGTTCGCCACCTCGTCGATCTACGCGCTGATCCATGCGCTGGAGCGCGAGTGGGGGGTTTGGTTTCCGCGCGGCGGCACCGGCGCGCTGGTGCAGGCGCTGGTGCGGCTGTTCCAGGACCTGGGCGGCGAATTCCGGCTCAATGCGCCGGTGGCGCGCATCGAACTCGAAGGCCGTCGCACCCGGGGCGTCGTGCTCGAAGGTGGCGAGCGCATCGCCGCCGACATGGTGGCCTCCAACGCCGACGTGGTGCACACCTACGAGCGGCTGCTCGGGCACACGCCGCGCGGGCGGCAGGCGGCGGCGCGGCTCAGGTCCAAGCGCTTTTCGATGTCGCTGTTCGTCGTCCATTTCGGCCTGAAGCGCCGCCACCCCCAGCTGCAGCACCACACCGTGTGCTTCGGGCCGCGCTACCGCGAGCTGATCCGGGACATCTTCCATGGCGATGCGCTGCCCGACGACTTCTCGCTGTACCTGCACGCCCCCTGCGCGACCGATCCCTCGCTGGCGCCGCCGGGCTGCGCCAGCCACTACGTGCTGGCGCCGGTGCCTCACCTGGGCCATGCGCCGATCGACTGGGCGGTCGAAGGCCCGCGCTTTCGCGACCGCATCCTGGACTATCTGGAAGCGCGCTACATCCCCGGCCTGCGCGCCGACCTGGTCACCAGCCGCATCTTCACGCCGGCCGACTTCCGCGACGAGCTGGGGGCCCACCTGGGCTCGGCGTTCTCGCTGGAGCCGGTGCTCACGCAAAGCGCGTGGTTCCGCCCGCACAACCGCGACCGCGTGATCTCCAACCTCTACATTGCCGGCGCCGGCACGCACCCCGGCGCCGGCGTGCCCGGCGTGGTCGGCTCGGCCAAGGCCACCGCCGCCCTGATGCTGGAGACGCCCCCATGACCGGCGACGAACTGCGCGCGCACGCCACCCAGGCCATTCGCCAGGGCTCCAGCAGCTTCGCGGCGGCGGCCCGCCTGTTCGAGCCGGCCACGCGCGACAGCGCCGTCATGCTGTATGCGTGGTGCCGCCACTGCGACGACGTGATCGACGGCCAGCAGCTCGGCCACGGGCAGCTGGAGGGCGACCGCGGCAACGGCCTGGAGCGCATCGCGGCGCTGCGCGAACTCACGCGGCGCGCCTGCGCGGGCGAGCCGATGGCGCACCCGGCCTTCGCCGGGCTGCAGCAGGTGGTGCGCGCGCACCGCATCCCGGAACACTGGCTGCAGGAGCACCTGACCGGCTTCGCGATGGACGTGGACCCCACGGTGCGGTACGAGCGCATCGAGGACACGCTGCGCTACGCCTGGCGCGTGGCGGGCGTGGTCGGCGTGATGATGGCGCTGGTGATGGGCACGCGCGACGGCCGGGCGCCGCAGGGCGCGGTGCTGGACCGCGCCTGCGACCTGGGCGTGGCGTTCCAGCTCACCAACATCGCGCGCGATATCGTGGAGGACGCGCGCATCGGCCGCGTCTACCTGCCGGCGCAGTGGCTGCGCGAGGCCGGCCTGCCGACGGACGATGCCGCCGGCCTGCTGCGGCCCGGGCACCGCGCCGCGCTGGCGGGCGTGGCGGCGCGCCTGGTGGCGCTGGCCGAGCCCTACTACCAATCCTCCTTCACCGGCATCGGCGCGCTGCCCCTGCGCTCGGCGTGGTCGATCGCCACCGCGCGCGGCGTCTACCGCCACATCGGCCACCGGGTCGACGCGCTCGGTCCGGCGGCGTGGGACGCCCGCGTGAGCACGTCGCGCTGGGACAAGCTGCGCTTCGTCGCCCGCGGCGGGGTGGTGGCGCTGCTGTCGCGCACCTGGCCCGCGCGCGAGCGCGCCCCCCAGAACTGGCGGCGGCCGGTCTAGCCGGGCCGGGCGTCGCGGCGCCGTGCCCGGGTCGCCTGCAGCTGCGCGCGCAGCCGCGCCGGCGAAGGCGCCCACAGGAAGCCGAACGAGACGCAGCCCGCCCGGGCATCCACCGCGTGGTGCAGGCGGTGGGCCTGGTACAGCCGCTTGAGGTAGCCGCTGCGGGGCACGTGGCGCCAGGGCCAGCGCTGATGCACCAGGCCATCATGGGCGATGAAGTAGAGCGCGCCGTAGAGCGTCATCCCCGCGCCCACCCACTGCAGCGGCCAGCGCCCCGAGCTGCCCAGCGCGATCAGCGCGATGGCCAGGCCGGCGAAGACCACCGCGTACAGGTCGTTGGCCTCGAACATGCCGGAGCGCGGCGCATGGTGCGTGGCGTGCCAGCCCCAGCCGACGCCGTGCATGACGTAGCGGTGCGCCAGCCAGGCCACCACTTCCATCGCAGCGACCGTGGCAAGGACGATCAGGGTGTTGACGAGCACAGGGCCCAGGCGGAAGAACGCACGCACCCATGGTACGCCGCCCCGCCCCAGGCCGCTGCCGCTGCCGCGTGGACCTGCCGCCCCTGGCGCTCTTCTCTCAGTCCGCCGTGAAGACCGTCAGCACTCCGGTATAGCCGTAGAGGTGATTGCGGGCGATCTCGCCGCCGGCGAAGAAGCCCACCAGCGGCACGTCGCCCAGCGCGTGGCGCACGATCTGCAGCTCGGCCCCCGGCGCGCCGAAATGCGGCCCGCCGCGCCCCGAGCAGCTCACGTACACGGCGCCGGCGATGCGCCGCGCCGGGTGCGGGCTGGCCTCGAGCTGGTGGGCGACCAGCGCGTTCGCGGTCTCCAGCGTCTGCTCCTCGGGCTCCAGCTCCTCGCGGATCTCGGCGCAAACGCGCATCAGGTCGGCGCGGGCGGCCTGCGCGTTGCGCCGCACGAACGACAGCCGGGTGCCGGTCTCGGGATGGTCGGCGATGGCCACGCCGCGACGCGTCGGGTCGAGTCCGATAATGTGGCGCACCCTCACGTCGGCGCCCAGGTTGCCGGTGCGGCGCCGGCCGTCGCTGCCGGCGTCC
>JAQGLP010000184.1 GCA_028292835.1 Variovorax sp. | reverse complement strand
AATTTTGTCAATTTGGATCGGGATTTTTCGATCACTAGCCGCCCAATTCGTCATGAAACACGAGAGACCGCGCAGATCGTCTCCCATTTCAAGAGCCGCCCTTAGGCAGGCGTCGTAGAGAATGGCCGCAAGTTCTTGATCAGTCATGTTTTCCCTCTTTGAGCCATTCGAGGTGAAGCCAGCTTCCCCGAACACTGGTTTTGAACGGCATTCCCGGCACACCTGTCAACTGTCCTGCAAACGAACGAGCGTGGGTATGGTCTGCAGCGTTACACAAAAATATTTTCACTTCGTTGCTGCGATGAGAGTTTCGAGACATCGTTAGCGCCTGTGCCAGCACCGTCGTAAAAAGCCGAGCGTGTTCCTTGGCGGGATCTTCGGCGGCGTCATATTTCGGAGCGAAGCGGTTCCAAACGAGACGAAGTACCGGCCGCTTGGAATGAGGGTGCGCGTGATTGATGTGCACAAAACCCTCGAAGGGCGATCCGGCGCCACGGGCCGCCGATCCTGAGCGGCAGAGTACATGAACGGCATAGTGCTTATCTGGTACGACAGCCGCATGGTACGATCGCACGACGTCAAGGGCCGCAGAAGGTGCCTTCAGCTGTTCCAGCTGAGCAGCCCACTCGGTGAGGAGGCGATCCATAAGCCTATTCTCGTTTGTTGACGCAATGAGCGCTAGGGCTGGTTTCGCTGCGGCCATTCTGGCTCCGATCCGTTACGCGTAGTTCAGTTGATTGTTGATGTGCTGTCTAGTCGTTCATTCCGTGGGAGCCCCCCACGTTTCACGGGCGGTGAAGTCGAGCATGGCCTACACGCCTCCGGCGGCCGTGTGCGGCGGAAGGGCGCCATGACGGCCAGGCGATCTGCAGCCTTTAGAGGCGCCAAGATAGGCTGTTGAGCCTCGGGCGCAGTAGGTAGGCGGTGGACCGGTCCCGTGCGCCAAGCGCGACACGGCGCCCCCTACCCCCCGGCATCCACTTCGCACCCCCCAGGGGTGCCTAGATGGAACCCGCCGTGAAATTCCCAGCGCGGCGCCCGTGAGCCGCGCTGGGGGTCGCTAGACTAGGGCGCCCTTGACCCACCCTTTTCGCCTGCGCATCATGCAGCCAAGGGGTCATCCGCGATCGCCCCGTGAGGCTTCGGCCCAAGAGTCGCGTCCACCCTCCCGCGCTTAGCGCTTCAGGAGAGGACGCATTATGCCAAGCCCAGATATCATCACGGTTGCTCAACTCGCCCGCTTGACCGGGACACCGGAAGCGCCGGTCATCATCGATGTCCGCACAGACGAGGACTTCGCCCAGGACCCCCGAGTGCTGCCTGGTGCGGTACGACGCGACTTCCGCGCCGTCGCGTCGTGGGTGGACGACTTCCGCGGTCGCGATGTCGCCATTGTATGCCAGCGCGGCCTGAAGCTGAGCCAGGGGGTTGCAGCCTGGCTTCGGCATGCGGGAACCAATACCGAAACGCTTGAAGGTGGTTTCGAGGCCTGGGTCGCTGCCGGGGGAGCTTTGGTCAAGCCGGACCATGTGCCGAAGCGAGACGCCCTCGGCCGTACCGTCTGGGTCACGCGTGCGCGGCCCAAGATCGACCGCATCGCCTGTCCCTGGCTGATCCGCCGCTTTGTCGATCCTGGGGCCGTCTTCCTGTTTGTCGCGCCCTCGGAGGTTGAGGCCGTGGCTGATCGCTTCGGGGCGACGCCCTTCGACATTGAAGGCGTGTTCTGGAGCCATCGCGGTCCGCTCTGCACCTTCGACGTCATGATCGAGGAATTCGGCCTGCGCTCGGCGGCGCTGCTGCGACTGGCGCTGATTGTCCGGGGCGCAGACACGGCTGCGCTCGACCTGGCACCGGAGGCCGTCGGCCTGCTCGCAGTGTCGCTCGGCCTGTCGCGCATGTTCCGTGACGATCTGGCCCAGCTCGACGCGGCCATGCCGCTCTACGACGCTTTCTTCCGCTGGGCACGCGATGCCACGGCGGAGACGCACAACTGGCCCGCAGCCAAACCCGGAGCAACGGCGTGAACGACATGTCCCCACCCCACAACGAAAGGGCAACGGCGGAGGCGCGGCTGCCGACCTTCGGTGCGGCACTGCGCGTATGGCTGAAGATCGGACTGCTCTCCTTCGGCGGGCCGGCCGGGCAGATCGCCCTGCTGCACCGGGAGGTGGTGGATGAGCGCCGCTGGATCGGCGAGCGGCGCTTCCTCCAGGCGCTGAACTTCTGCACCCTGTTGCCGGGGCCGGAGGCACAGCAGCTCGCCACCTATATGGGGTGGATCATGCACGGTGTGCGCGGGGGCCTCGCCGCCGGCCTGCTGTTCATCCTGCCGGGTGCGGCTGTCATGCTGGTGCTGTCGCTCATCTACGCGACGCTGGGCAACGTGCCGCTGATCTCCGCGCTGTTCTTCGGATTGAAATGCGCGGTGCTGGTGCTGGTGGTCGAGGCGCTGCTGCGCATCGGGCGCCGCGCCTTGAAGGGGCGACCGGCGTGGGTGCTGGCGGGCCTAGCCTTCGCGGCATTGTTCTTCCTGAACCTGCCCTTCCCGGTGGTGGTGCTGGTCGCGGCGTTGGTGGGCTACGTCGCACCCGGGGCGTTCGTCGCGGGCAGCCACGGCAAGGCGAAGCCCGATGCGCCCGCCCTGATCGATGCGGTGCTCGCCGCCGACCCTGGCCGCCCGGCGCGGCTCGCGGCCGATGCCCGCCGCGCAGGCGCTATCGCGCTCGCGCTGTGGCTCGCGCCGGTCGCCGTGCTGATGGCGGCCGTCGGCGGCACCTATGCCGACGTCGCCTGGTTCTTCTCCAAGATGGCGGTGGTGACGGTGGGGGGCGCCTATGCGGTGCTGGCCTATGTCGCGCAGGATGCGGTGCAGGCCTACGGCTGGCTTTCCGCGCCAGAAATGCTGGCCGGCCTTGGCTTGGCGGAGACGACGCCCGGACCCCTCATCCTGGTGCTGCAGTTCGTCGGCTTCATGGCCGGCTTCCGTGCGCCGGACGGGCCAGCGGGCGTGACCGGCGGCGTGTTGGCCTCGGTGCTGGTGCTGTGGGTCACCTTCGCACCCTGCTTCGCCTTTGTCTTTCTCGGCGCACCGCTGATCGAGAAGCTGCAGGACAACAAGGCGCTGTCCGGCGCGCTCGCCGCGATCACCGCCGCGGTGGTCGGCGTGGTCGCCAACCTCGCCGTCTGGTTCGGCTTGCGGGTGCTGTTCCGCGAGCTGGTGGAGCTGCGGCTTGGGCCCATCGCAGTCGAGCTGCCGTTGCCTTCGAGTCTCGATGTCGCGGCCCTGGGGCTCGCCGCTTTGGCCACCGTCGCGCTGTTCCGATTGAAGCTCGGCGTGCTGCGCACACTTGGGATCACCGCTGCGGCCGGGCTGCTACTGCACCTGGTCCAGGTGCTGTGATGAACCTCCTGTCTGACGCCAGCCGCCGTGCGCTGCTCCTGGCTATCACCGGCAGCAGCCTCGCCACCCGCGCAAGCGCGCGGACAACGCGGCGGCCGGATTTCGAGGATGCACCGCTGGATGCGCCGCCTCCCGGCTTCACTCTGAGGTTGACCGGCGGTCGGCCGGCGCCGCGAGACCGCTGGCAGGTGCTGGGGCCAGGGTTCGGCGGCAGCCGCTTCACGGTGTCGCTCGCTGGGCGCGATGTGCTCACCGCGACCGATGCCACCCATCGCGATGCCGGCCCGGTCGGGCTCGGGATCAAGGCGGACAGCGTCACCCATTTCGACAGCTTCGAGGTCGAGGGGCTACCGTGACTGCGCCGCCGTCCCCGGCGCCTGTTCTCGTTTTTGGCGGGGGCGATGTTGGCTCGGCTGTGGCGCATGTTCTGTTCACCGCCGGCTTCCGCGTGGCGTTGCACGACGGTCCGGCACCGCCGGCTACACCGCGTCGCGGCATGGCGTTCGCGGACGCGTTTTTCGACGGGAAAGCCAGCTTCGCCGGCGTCACGGCAATCCGCGTCGATGAAGCGTCAGCGCTGGCGGAGCTGCTGGCAATGGAAGCTCGTATTCCCTTCCTGGCGGGCGCCGTCGAAGAAGCACTCGCGGGCGCAAAATGGTGCGCCGTGGTGGATGCCCGCATGCGCAAGCGGGCCACGCCTGCGGATGCCAGGTCGACGGCACCGCTCGTCATCGGGCTCGGTCCCGGCTTCGTGGCAGGGGGCAACTGCCATACTGCGATCGAGACCAGCTGGGAGGCACTGGGCGAGTTGATCACGACCGGCGCGACCAAGCCCCTGCGCGGCGAGCCCAGACCTGTTGGCGGAGCGGGGCGCGAGCGGAACGCGTATGCGACTGCTGATGGAGTCTTCCGTACCGAGCGAAAGATCGGTGATTGGGTTTCTAGCGGCATCGTCGGCACCCTCGATGGCATACCGGTCGCGGCGCCTTTGGCCGGGGTCCTGCGTGGGTTGATCCGCGATGGCGTTCCCGTGCGCGCCGGGGCCAAGCTTGTTGAAGTGGACCCTCGCGGCGATCCAGCGCTCTGCTTCGGCCTAGGCGAGCGGCCGAAGCGCATAGCCCTCGCCGTGCTGAGCGCATTGCGGACAGCGACGGAACAAGCAAGGCCGTGACGGCGTTCTCTGAACCCAAGGCCGCGGCGGTCCGGCACGGCATTCTCTGGGCACGCGGTTTCCGCGATTTCGGCGACGGCCTCGCTGCTGTCGTGCTGCCCGCCTATCTGCTGGCGCTCGGCTACGGCGCCGCCGAGATCGGCGCCATGGCGACCATCGCCCTGCTCGGCTCCGCCTTGATGACGCTGGGCGTTGGCATGGTCGGCGCGCGTCTTGATCCGCGCGCCCTGCTGCTGCTGGCGGCCGCGCTGATGGTGGCGACGGGCATCGGCTTCGGCCTAGCAACCGGCTTCGCGATGTTCGTCGCGGTCGCGTTTGTCGGGACGATCAATCCCTCGGCGGGCAGCGTGAGCGTGTTCGGGCCACTTGAGCAATCTTTGCTGAGCCACGCCGCCGCCGATGGGGCGCGCACTGCGGTCTTCGCGCGCTACAGCCTGATCGGCTCCTTCGCCGCCGCCGCCGGCGCTCTGGCGGCGGCCGCACCTGACGGCCTCGCCGCAATCGGCCTCGGCGAGGTCCCGGCGCTGCGCACGATGTTCCTGGTCTACGCCCTCGTTGGCCTCGCCTGCTGGCTTGCCTATCGCGGCCTGCCCAGCCATCCCGCCGACCTGCGTCAGGCCAGCCACGCGCCGCTCGGCCCATCGCGTGGGATCGTGGTGAGGCTTGCCGCACTGTTCTGCGTGGACAGCTTCGGCGGCGGTCTGGCCGCACAGGGGTTGCTGACGCTGTGGCTGTTCGAGCGCTTCGATCTTTCACTCGCCCAGGCGGCGCTGTTTTTCTTCTGGACCGGCGTGCTCTCGGCCTTCTCCTTTCCGGTCGCGGCTTGGCTCGCGGGCAGGATCGGGCTGATCAACACAATGGTCTTCACCCACATCCCCTCCAGCCTGTGTCTGATCGGGGCGATGTTCGCGCCCGACGTCGAGCGGGCGCTGGGGCTGCTGCTGCTGCGCGCGGCGCTGTCCCAAATGGATGTGCCGACGCGCACCTCCTACGTGATGGCGGTGGTGACGCCGCCGGAGCGAACGGCCGCGGCCAGCTTCACGGCCGTGCCGCGCAGCCTCGCCGGGGCGGTCGGCCCGGCGATCGCGGGCGCGATCTTCGCCGCCGGTTGGCAGGCGACACCCTTCATTTTCTGCGGCGTGCTGAAGATCGCCTACGACCTGGGACTGCTCTGGGCATTCAGGAATATCCGGCCGCCGGAGGAAGCCGGCGATAAGGTGTCGAACGTTCGCTTAGATCCCGCGTCGCCGCTCACATAAGGCGCTGCCGAAGTCCCCATCGGATAAGCCGCAGGGGTTCTGGCGAGCTGGTCCGTTTATGTGAGTGGGAACGGCCGCGAGTTTTCAGCCGCTCTCCGTGTTGCGGCTGCGGGGGCGTCCGCGTGGTGGTCGGTGGGCGGCAGCGGAGGGAGGGACAGTCCTACCCTCGATCTCCAGGCCTGAGGCCGCGGAGGGCCGAATGAGCTTCCTAATGAAATTCCCGGCACGGTCCCCGTGAACCTCACCGGAGATGGTTCGGGCCGGCCCGCTGCTAGCCACCCTAGCTAGGGCTCCGCGTCCACGCCTCTCGGGTGTCGCAGTGGGCACGCCACCATTCGCCCAGCTCCCCCATCCGGTCGGTAGCTACGACTGGTATATCGAGGTGAATAAAATGGTCGTACTGCGGCACTGGCACAACACCACGGGTGGTGCCCCAGAGGAGATCGAGCTCGATCCGCTGCGCTGTCTGAACCAAAGCGCGCTGGCCCGCCTCTAGTTGATTTAGGGTGACCCCGAACCGCTCAATGCCGGCTCTCCCGCGCGACGCGGCATCGGCGGCGTGGGCGACAAATTTGTGGCGAAGCTGGAGGATCGCCACGATGTCCGGCGTCGCCAAGGCGGCGCGCAGGCTGGAGAACACGCCCGACTCGATGCAGTCAGTGCGAGAGCGTGGCCCGGAACCCGTCGCTGAGACCTTGTCGAACGCCTCATGCGCCATGCGTGAAATGTCGAACGCGTCGGGCCCTTCAGTCGGGAGGCCGATTACTCCGCCTGAAATCGGCGGCCCCTCGCGCTCCCAGTAAGCGCGCTCCGCCTCGACGGGATCGAACGGCAAGCCATCGTGGCAGACGAATATCTCGCGGGTGATCAGGTGTGCGTGGGCCTCGATGTCATCGAGCAGCCGGCGCAGGCTGATAACATCTTGTCGGCGGTCCACTAGTCGCGTGATCGATAGGATCTGCGTCGCCACGAAGCCTTGGTCGATGAGGCCTGCCAGCAGCGGCGCGGTGGCGCCGGTGGGGTACTCCGGCGAGGAAAACCGGCGCGCCTCGTTTAATGCGCGGAAGGCAGCATCGTCCCACATCATGCCGCGGATCTGACGGTTGATGCTGTTGCGCGGGTCACCCTCCAGCCATTCCAGCCACTCATGTCGCTTATCGCGATAAGCGCCGAGCGCTTTGTCGTCTTCTACATCACAGTCGTCGACAGCGAATTTGAAAAGGGACGATGAGGACGGCGAGGTTGTCACGCTCATGAGGCTGCCGCCGATGTCTGCTGAATGAGGTAGGCCAACTCCCGCTCCAGCATCTGCGGGTTCCGGCACACGTGGAAACCCCACCGCCCGAGCTTCCCCCAATTATTCACTGCCCGTATCCAGCGCCGCGCGCCTTCGTGCTTTGCGGTAGTCTGATTGCCCGCGAAGCCTTTCACCTCCAACACCAGCGTCAGGTCGGGCTCCCCATTCGGCGTCACCATGCGCACGAGGAAGTCCGGCTCGTAGGGGTGATCGACCCCTAGGAACTCATACGGGATGCTGAGGTCCATCCCCTCGTTCCGCGCGTAGAAGCGGATCAGCCCCTGCTGCGCCGCCTGCTCCAGACGGAACGCCGCGCTCTGCTCCCAGGCGGCGGTGTCTGCGACGACATGCCCAATATGGCTCGCCATCGTCGCGAAGACGGGGCGCTTCGTGCGGAACTCCACGCCGACGGTGCTGCCGATCTCCTGCGTCCGGTTCAGTAAGGGCAGCAGCGGCGGCTCCCCCGACGAGTCATCCGGCTGAATGGCGTCGCGCACCCGCTCCACCACCTGCCGCGCGTATTTCTCGAGGCCGAGCTCCGGCTCCGGTGCGCCGTTGAAGTCCACCTTTCGGCGCACGTATTCCTCAATTACGCGGAATACCTGCGGGAATAGGGCGTGACGTGATTGCAGCGCGAACACGCGGCGCTTGCGCCCCTCGGCGCCGGACGTGCTCGCCTGCGTCAGCTCCTCGACGATCCGCTGTGCCGCCTGAAACAGGATCGTCTGGAGGTGGACCGAGGCGTAGTAGGCCTCGCGGTCCTGCTGGTGGAAGCCGAAAGGCGAGGACGTCCCCGCCATACTACCGCCGACCTGAACGCCGACCTGTGGCCGCACGAAGGTGCCAGTAGGCTCGCGGTTCGGCTCAATCAGAAGCGGCTCCATCGCGTCGATGTCGCAGCGGATTAGGTTACGGCGGAGTGCGAAGGCGTAGCCCTCCACCACCGGGAAGCGTATTTCCATTGCGGCCCTCTCGGGCAGTGCCTTCACAAGGTTAGGGGGCGTGTCGTCCGGTTCGGGCTTGTTCACCGGTCTCCCGCGGAAAGGGATTACGGAGAACGGCACGCCGTAGACGTCGCAGTATTCCTCGGTCAGCAGCCCAGTGGCGGGGTCCGGCTTGTAATCCATGCGCCGCAGGCCGCGGCCCACCACCTGCTCGCACAGCAGCTGGCTCGTGAAGGCGCGTAGCCCGAGGATCTGCGTGACCGTGTTGGCGTCCCAGCCTTCGGTAAGCATCGCCACCGAGACGACGCAGCGGACATGCTCGCCGGGCTCGCCGGGCTTCCCGACCGTTGCGACGACGCGCCGCAGCTCCTCGGCCGCGTCGACCTTCTTCTTGCCGGCGCCGGTGCCGCTGCCCCCGGCCTCGGCTTGCGCCAGTAGCTTGCTGTCAATGCGGATTGTTACCTTCCGCTCCGCGGTGTTGCTGAAAAGGTCGGAGAATACCTCGCCCTGCCCATAGACGATGCGGGGCCTTGGTTTTTTCCCCCGCTTGGTGGTGGGCGCCTCCTCCTCGCTCTCGTCTTCCTCCAGGACCTCCTGCACTTCGGCCTCGGTGACCGTCTCAATTACCTGTTCGCCGCTAATGCGGCGGTAGAATTCCTCCGCGATATCGGTGTTGTCGCAGACGATGATTACGCAGGGTGGCGTACGGTCCACACCAGGCTGCGCCGCCTGAATGAGTTCGAAGCGCTCCTTCCATTGGCCCATGATCTGAACCAGTGCACCCTGCGCCTCGCGCCAGACCACGCCTGGCTTCGGCTTGCCGGAGCGCCCGGGCAGTCTCTCACCAGGCTGCAACCCGTCACGGATCGCCTCCCACAGGCGGAAATACCGGGGGTCCGGCCGACCCGTCGTGTCCTGCACCGGCAGGCGCGGGATCTTGGTAATGCCGCTTTCGATCGCGTCCACCAAGCCGAAATCGGAGACGATCCAGGGGAAGGGCTGGCCTTCAGGATACCCGCTGCCCTTGATGCGGAAGGGCGTGGCCGAGAGGTCTATCACCAGCGAGATGCCGGGCGCGTCGCCGCCGGCCGCGTTCAGCCGGTCGAGCCCGTCCACCCAGACGGTAGCCTCCTGCGCTTCATCCTCGAACGCCTCCTTGTCGTCGCCGGTCAGACCCGCGCCGGTCGCAACACCTGGCGCCGGCCGCCAGCAATGGTGGCCTTCGTCATTGATGACAAGGATCGGCAGCCGGTCCGAGGCGCCGCCCAAAATCCTGCGCAGGAAGTCCTCGGGCGTCTCCTCGCCCTTGTCCACCACGGCGTAGTTCTTGTTACCGTCCCTGTGTGGGCTTTCCGGTACAAAGCGGTGCCAGTTCTCAATGATGACGGTGCCGCGCTGGAGCAGCGGCCGCCACTTCGCCGGCACGAGGTTGAAGGCGTCGTAGTAGTTGCCGGGCGCATCCGGCTTGAGCACGCCCAGCCGCTCCTTCACCGTCAGGTTCGGCGCGCAGAGCAGGGCGACGTCCGGGTATTCCCGGCTCTCCGGGCTAATGCCGCGATTGACGAAGGCCCAGGTAATCACCATAGCCGCGACCAGCGTTTTGCCGCTGCCTGTGGCGAGCTTGGTGCCCACCCGGCGCAGCGGCCTCAGCGACGGGTTGGCGGGCTTGTCCACCAGGGTGGGGAAGAACTCGGCGCCCTGTGCCAGCTCGAAGGCGGGGCCGGGTCGCACGCCGGTCAATAGTCGACCTAGATCGTCCTCCGTAAGCTTCGGCGCGAAGCGAAGGCGGCTGGTGCGCCCGGTGAAGCGCATCTCCGTCAGGTAGATGATCGTTTCCACCGCCTCCAGCTGGCCGAAGAACAGGCGCCGCTCGCGATCCTCCCGCCCCCAATGGCGGAGCAGTTCGCGGGTAGCGAGCGTCGCGCCGCGGTAGTCGGCATCCCGCCAGCGGCACACGTCATCGCGCAGCAGGTTGGGTAGCGGCAGGTCGTCCTGTTGCTCCTGCGCAAGCAGCGACATCTGTGCACTGCCGGTGCGTTCCGTCTTGTACCAGTAGGAAGCAGCGCGGCGGCCCGGCTCCTTGTGCGCGGCTCCCGTGACCGTGTCGTATTTCCAGTGTAGGTCCGGCTCCCTGTAGGGCGAGCAGAGGATCGGCCGCTCGACCGGCTGGATCGGGATATCCTGCTGCTGCGGAGGGGCCATGGCCATGTCCTCAGCCCTCCAGCCGGTGCAGGCGCATCACCTCATTGCCACGCGGGTCGATCACCTTCACCGCGACGCAGGCGTGCTCCCCCTTCGAGAAGGGCAGGCTGACGGTGCCGGAGAGAGCAGCGAAAGCTTCCTCATCCACCAC
>JAQGLP010000465.1 GCA_028292835.1 Variovorax sp. | reverse complement strand
CCCCGGCCGATCCCTTTGGGGAACGATTCCGTACATTTCGACATTCCCCAAGACTTCACTCCGCTGGAAATCCATGCACTGGGACATCTTCTGCAAGGTTATCGATAACCATGGCGACCTGGGCGTGTGCTGGCGACTCGCGTGCGGCCTGGCGACCGCCGGAGAGGAGGTGCGGCTGTGGGTGGACGACGCCTCGGCGCTCTCCTGGATGGCGCCGGCGGGCCAGGGCGGGGTCGCCGTGGTGCACTGGAATACGGACAGCGCCGCGAGCGAGGCGGACGGCGCGGCCGCGCCCGATGTCCTGATCGAGGCCTTCGGCTGCGATCCTGCTCCTGAATTGATAGCGAGATTCGCTGAAGCGGCGCGCGCAAGCGGCCGAAAACGTCCCTGGATCAACCTGGAATACCTGTCGGCCGAGCCCTGGGTCGAGCGCCTGCACGGCCTGCCCTCGCCGGTGTCGGCCGGACCCGGCGCGGGGCTGGTCAAGCATTTCTTCTACCCCGGCTTCAGCGAGCGCACCGGCGGCCTCTTGCGCGAGACCGGCCTGGCCGGGCAACGCCAGCGCTTCGACCGTGCCGCCTGGCTGCGCGCGCAAGGCATCGCTTGGCGCGGCGAGACGGTGCTGGCGCTGTTTTGCTATGAGCCGCCGGCGCTGCCTGCGCTGCTGGCGAGGCTGGCCGAAGGCCCTGCGCCGACGCGCCTGCTGGTCGCTGCCGGGCGGCCCACCCGGGCGGTGCAGGCCGGTCTGCCGGACGCGGGGGGCGATTTCGGAGGCGCCGGCGATTGCGGCGCCCTGCGCATTTCGTACCTGCCCGCGGTGCCCCAGGCCGAGTTCGACCATCTGCTCTGGAGCGCGGACCTGAATTTCGTGCGTGGCGAGGATTCGCTGGTGCGGGCGCTTTGGGCCGGCGTCCCCTTCGTCTGGCAGATCTACCCGCAGGACGACGGCGCGCACCACGCCAAGCTCGAGGCCTTCCTGGACTGGCTGCAGGCCCCGCCCTCGCTGCGGCGTTTCCACCGCCTCTGGAACGGCATCGGGACGGGCGCCCTGCCCGCGCTCGACGCCGAGACGCTGGCCGATTGGGGCGTTGCGGTGCGCTCGGCGCGGCATCGCCTGTACGTGCAAGATGACCTGATCACGCAACTGCGACGCTTTGTGGGCCAAAAAAGCTAAAATTAGGGGCTTTGCGGATTCGGGGCCGGCTGCCGTTCAAGGTGCCGCGCCTTCCGCTGAACCCGCCGCGGGAACCATGCGTCAACAGGCAAGCGAGCCTGGCTTGGCGCACCGAGCGGCCAACCTCCAGAGACCTGTCCATGAAAATCGCTCAAGAAATCCGCGCCGGCAACGTCATCATGCATGGCAAGGACCCGATGGTCGTCCTGAAGACCGAATACAGCCGCGGCGGCCGCAACTCGGCCACCGTGCGCATGAAGCTGAAGAGCCTGATCGCCAACTTCAACACCGAAGTCGTGTTCAAGGCCGACGACAAGATCGACCAGATCGTGCTCGACAAGAAGGAGTGCACCTACTCCTACTTCGCCGACCCGATGTACGTCTGCATGGACGGCGACTACAACCAGTACGAGGTCGAGGCCGAGAACATGGGCGACTCGCTCAACTACCTCGAAGACGGCATGCCGGTCGAAGTGGTGTTCTACGACGGCAAGGCCATCTCGGTCGAGCTGCCCACCAGCGTCGAACGCGAAATCACCTGGACCGAGCCGGCCGTCAAGGGCGACACCTCGGGCAAGGTGCTCAAGCCCGCCAAGATCTCGACCGGCTTCGAAGTGCCGGTGCCGCTGTTCGTGGCACAGGGCGACAAGATCGAAATCGACACGCGCACGGGCGAGTACCGCAAGCGCGTCTGACCGACCCGCCGCACCGCTGCCAGAGCGCTCTCACGCATGCAGCGCCGCTTCCCAACAAGGCTCCTGCGGGAGCCTTGTTCGTTTCCTGCGTTCGCGTCCCCCTGGCCTGAGCTTCGGCCGGCCGCATGCCCAACGTCGCGCCCGCAGTCTTCGAAAACCCTTTTTCAGACCATGCCCAACCACATCCACGACCTCCACGACAACCGCTTGGCCGACGCCTGGGCCACGCTGCAGGCGCATTCCAACGAAGGCCTGCCGCTGCACCCGGACCCGGCCCGTCTCGCGTTCGCCGATCCCGAGTTCCTGCTGCGCCGCGAAACGCGCGGCCTGCGCATGCAGCTCGAATTGATGAAACCCGACATCGAGATGCGCGCCCATGGCATCGAGAACACCGTGGTGGTGTTCGGCAGCGCACGCTTTCGCAGCGAGGAGGAATCGGCCGCCCTGCTGGCCAAGGCCGAGGCCGGCGACGACGCCGAGGCGCTGGAGCGTTCGCGCCGGCTGGCGGGCAGCGCGCACTACTACGAAAAGGCGCGCGCCTTCGGGCACCTGGTGGCGCAGTACAGCAGCGGCAAGGAGCCCGAGGACAAGCTCTTCATCTGCACCGGCGGCGGCCCCGGCATCATGCAGGCGGCCAACCGCGGCTCCTACGAGGGCGGCGGCCTCAACATCGGCCTGGCGATCGCGCTGCCGATGGAGGAAGAGCCCAACCCGTATGTCACGCCGGCGCTGAGCTTCCGGTTCCACTACTTCGCGATCCGCAAGATGCACTTCATGATGCGGGCCAAGGCGCTGGTGGC
>JAQGLP010000432.1 GCA_028292835.1 Variovorax sp. | reverse complement strand
GCAGCTTCGCCGCCCTTCTGGTCCTGCCCGTGCCGGGCGCGACCGGGGGCGCCGCCTGGTGGCCGCGCCAGCTTCCGCAGCAGTACACGCAAAAGGACATCGACGCGGCCGTGCTGCGCACCCTGCGCACCGCCACCCTGCCCTCGCCGGCCGCCCGCGCGGCCGAGATCATCGCGCCTTCGGTGGTGCGGGTGGTCAGCTACGGCCCCGAGAAACCGACGCCCGACGCGCGCACCGAGCGGCGCGGCCGCAACCTCGTGCACGGCCGCCCGCCGGAGGCCACGCCGCCGCCGGGCGAGATCGAGCGCGGCATCGGCACCGGGGTCGTGATCGTCGACAAGGGCGTCATCCTGACCAACCTGCACGTCGTCGCTGGCGCGGAGAAGATTCGGGTGACTTTTGCCGACGGCCTGGAGAGCACCGCCACCATCACCGGCGCGCAGCCCGAGAACGACCTCGCCGTGCTGCAGGCGCAGACCCTGCCCGACGACCTGATCCCCGCGACGATGCGCTCGACCGCCGACCTGCGTCCGGGCGACCAGGTGGCGGCGGTCGGTTTCCCGTTCGGCATAGGGCCCTCGGTGTCGGCGGGCGTGGTGTCCGGCCTGAAGCGCGCCTTTCTTTCACCCGAAGGCAAGAAACCGCTGGTCAACCTGATCCAGTTCGACGCCGCCGCCAACCCCGGCAACTCGGGCGGACCGCTGATCAACATGGACGGCGAGGTGGTCGGCATCGTGACGGCCATCCTGAACCCGACCTCGCAGCGCACCTTCATCGGCATCGGATTTGCCGTGCCCATCGAGAACGCCGCCGCGGCGGCCGGCACCTCGCCGTTCTGAACCACCCGTCCCACCCTTCACGGAAAGACCCGCATGCATCCCGAAGCCGAAACGCCCGCTTCCGCCCCCGCGCCGGCCGCGCCCCCCACGGCCGAGCTGATGGAACAGCTTCTCTACGAGGTCAAGCGCGTGGTGGTCGGGCAGGACCGCTTCCTGGAGCGCGTCATGGTCGCCATCCTCGCCGGCGGGCACCTGCTGGTCGAGGGCGTGCCGGGGCTGGCCAAGACCCTCACCGTCCGAACGCTGGCCGACACGCTGCGCGGGCAGTTCAAGCGCATCCAGTTCACGCCCGACCTGGTGCCCTCCGACCTGATCGGCACGCGCATCTACAACCAGAAGACCGGCGACTTCTCCACCGTGCTGGGGCCGGTGTTCGCCAACCTGCTGCTGGCCGACGAGATCAACCGCGCGCCGGCCAAGGTGCAGAGCGCGCTGCTGGAGGTGATGCAGGAGCGCCAGGTGACGATCGCCGGCGAGACGCACCGGGTGCCGCGGCCATTTCTCGTGATGGCGACGCAGAACCCGATCGAGACCGAGGGCACCTACCCGCTGCCCGAGGCCCAGGTCGACCGCTTCATGATGAAGGTGCTGGTCGACTACCCGAGCGACGAGGAGGAGTTCGTGATCGTCCAGCGCGCGATCGGCGCGCCGATCACGCCCGTGGCGGTGGCGACCACCGCGCAGCTCGCCGCGCTGCAGGCCGAGTGCCGCAACGTGTACGTCGACCCGTCGCTGATCCAGTACGCGGTCAGGCTGGTGTCGGCCACCCGCCGGCCCGAGGCGCACGGGCTGAAGGACATGGGCCGCTTCATCACCTTCGGCGCCAGCCCGCGCGCGAGCATCGGGCTGACCGAGGGCGCCCGCGCCCTGGCGCTGATGCGCGGGCGCGGCTATGCGCTGCCAGAAGACATGGCCGACCTGGCCGCCGACGTGTTGCGCCACCGCGTCACGCTCTCCTACGAGGGGCTGTCGGAGGGGCTGACGCCCGACGCCCTGATCGAGCGCATCATGCGCGCCGTCCCGATGCCCGCCAAGCCGCTCGAGCATGAAAGGCTGGTGGCGTGACATGAGCAAACCCCCAGGCTTGCCCACTTCGTGCGGCCGCCCACCCCCTTGCAGGGGGCAACACCGGCGGTCCGGCGGAGCCGGTCCCGCGGTGTTTCCGGAGCACCCATGAGACGCTGGTGGCGTGCGGGTTCTACGCCGCAACTCGAGGTTGCGGCCAACGATGCCGCGCCCGCGATGAACGCCGAGCGCACCCTGCGCCGTCTCGAATGGACCGTGATCCGCCGCCTCGACGGCCTGCTGCAGGGCAACTACCGCACCCTGATGCGGGGCACTGGCCTCGACCTGGCGGACCTGCGCGAGTACCAGCACCACGACGACGTGCGCCACATCGACTGGAACGTGACGGCGCGCTTGGCGGTGCCGCATGTGCGCGTGTTCACCGAAGACCGCGAGATGGCCGCCTGGTTCGTGCTCGACCTGAGCCGCTCCGTCGACTTCGGTTCCGGGCGGCAGGCCAAGCGCCAGGTGTCGGCCGACTTCGTCGGCGTGCTGGCGCGCCTGCTGACGCGCCATGGCAACCGGGTCGGCGCGCTGGTCTACGGCAGCGGCCTGGACGCCGTCATCGCGCCGCGCGCGGGACGCGCGCATGTGCTGCGCCTGCTGCACTCGATGCAAAGGCGCGCCGACGCGCCGGGACCCGCACCCGGCCTGACGCGCCTGGCCGAGCTGCTGCGCTCGGCCGCCGTGCTGATGCCGCGACGCTC
>JAQGLP010000424.1 GCA_028292835.1 Variovorax sp. | reverse complement strand
GCCACCAGGGCCTTGGCCTGCTCCTGCGAAGCCCCCAGCTTGACCATCAGGCGGCGCAGGAATTCGGCTTCGAGCTCGGGGTCGGTGGGGCGCGGCTGCCAGATGGTCTGGTCCTTGCGGGCGGTGTTGTAGACCTCTTCCATGCCGCGGTGGCTGACGTAGATCTCGGTGCCGCCGTCGGACGTGCGCTCCAGCCGGATGCGGAACTTGTCGAGCTCGCCCGTGGAATAGGCCGAATCGATCAGCTTGCCGAGGGTGCCGCGGATGATGTCCTGCGGCAGCTTGGCGCGGTTTTCGGCCCAGTCGGTTTCCATGATGCCGAGGTTGCGCTGGTCGATCGTCAGCAAAAAGCCGCTCTCGAGCCAGAAGTCGCGCACCGGGTCCCAAAGCTGGTCGGCCGGGCGCTTGACCACGATCCAGCGCTGCGAGCCGGCACGCTCCATGCGCACGTCGCCCAGGGTGCCGACAGCGGTCGGGATGCTGGGCGCATTGGCCAGGCCGGCCTGGTAGCTGTTGGCCGTGACGGCGCCGCCCGGCACCGCGTAGCGGTTTTCACGCGACAGTTGCGTGAGGTCGGGCGGAACTTCGAGCGTGGGGGCCTTGCCGGCGCTTTTGTAGTCGATCTTGTCGCCCTGGAGCACGGTGCAGGCGGACAGGCCGCCCACCAGGGTCAGCAGGGCAAGTCGCGAAATGGGTTTCAACGTCGTCTTCCTTGAATGCGGTTCGGGATTCGTTTTGTCGGCGGACAGTCGGGAGCGAGCCCGTCTGATCGGCGGCAGAGCAAAAGGTTGCTCTGCCGCGTGCCGCCGGCGCGAACGTGTGTCAGTCAGCCTGCGGACAGCAGGCCGGTGGCGCGCAGCGCAGCCTCGACCACCGGCTGCTGGGATTCGGACAGTTCGGTGAGCGGCAGCCGCAGGGCGCCGCCGCACAGGCCCAGGCGAGCCATCGCCCACTTGACGGGGATCGGGTTGGGCTCGGCGAACAGGTGGCGATGCAGCGGCATCAGCTCGAACTGCAGGCGCATCGCGGTGGCGGCGTCGCCGGCGATGGCCGCCACGCACAGCTCGTGCATCTTGCGCGGCGCCACGTTGGCCGTGACGCTGATGTTGCCCTGGCCGCCGCACAGCATGAGCGCGACGGCGGTCGGGTCGTCGCCCGAGTACACGGCAAAGCTCCTGGGCAGCTCGCGGATCTGCCACTGGGCGCGCTCGCTGTTGCCTGTTTCGTCCTAGATGCCGACGATGCCCGGCTCCTGCGCCAGGCGCAGCCCGGTGTCTTGCTCCATGTCGGACACCGTGCGGCCGGGCACGTTGTAGAGCACCGTCGGCAGGTCGCCCACCGCCTCGGCGATGGCCCTGAAATGGCGGTACTGCCCCTCCTGCGTCGGCTTGTTGTAGTAGGGCACGACCTGCAGCTGCAGGCTCGCGCCCACGCCCTTGGCGAAGTGCGCGAGCTCGATGGCTTCGCTGGTCGAGTTGGCGCCGCAGCCGGCCATCACGGGCACGCGGCCCCGGGCCTGCTCGACCGAGACGCGGATGATCTCGCAATGCTCCTCGACGTCGACGGTCGGCGATTCGCCGGTCGTGCCGACCACGCCCAGGCAATCGGTGCCCTCGTCGATGTGCCAGTCGATCAGCCGGCGCAGCGCCGGGTAATCGACGCTGCCGTCGTCGTGCATCGGCGTGACGAGCGCGACGATGCTGCCAGTCAGTTGATCCAAAGGTGTCTCTCAGTCCGTGGAAGTAAGGGCGGATTCTACTGAGTGGCGTCGTGGCCGGCCGCAGCGTGCACGTCCGGCGCCAGGGCAGGCGGTGCCGCCGGGCCATGCGCCGGGCGCAGCGCCGCGATGCGCTGGACCACGCGCGCCGGGCCATGCAGCAGACCGTTTTCATAGGCGACCACCTGCAATCCCTCGCAGGCGCGCAGCAGCTCGCCGGGTTGCAGCAGGAAGTCGGGGCGCGACGGTTTGCCAAACGCCTCGTTGCCGGCGCCGAAGGTTTCGTAGAGCAGCACGCCACCCGGCGCGACGCTGGCGACGATGTCGGGCAGGCGTGCGCGCCACAGGTAATGGGTCACGACCACCGCGTCGAAGCGCTCGCCCTCGAAAGGCCAGGGATCGTTCTCGATGTCGGCCAGCACGGTGCGCCCGAACGCCGCCGCCGCTTCGAGCGCCGTCGGCGCGCGGTCGACGCCGGTCACGGCATGGCCGCGCCGCTGGAACCAGCGCATGTGGCGTCCCGCGCCGCAGGCCACGTCGAGCACGGTGCCGCCGGCGGCAACGAGGTGCGACCAGCGCACGATCCAGGGCGAAGGCGGCAAAAGAGGAGGGGCCGAGGCGGCAGGGTGGGTCAGGGTCATTTTCCGTGCGTGTCGGCGAGAGGGAGGAGGAGGGTTGGCTGTCCCGTCAGACCGGTGAACGGCAACCGCGGGCCGTCGCGCCGCGGTCAGGCAGTCTCGAAGCCTTCCGACTGGAGGTGCCACAGGTGGGCATACACGCCGTCCTGTTCGCGCAGTTCGTCCGGAGAGCCATCTTCCACGATGCGGCCCTCGACGATGACCACCACGCGGTCGAACGAGGCCACGGTAGAAAGCCGGTGTGCCACTGCAACTACCGTCCTGCCGCGCATCAGCCGGATGAGGGCGCTCTGGATTTCGCTTTCGGATTCGCTGTCGAGCGCGGACGTGGCTTCGTCCAGGAGCAGGATGGGGGCATCCTTGAGCATGGCGCGGGCGATGCCGATGCGTTGCCGCTG
>JAQGLP010000406.1 GCA_028292835.1 Variovorax sp. | reverse complement strand
CACCGCCGCCATCACCGAGGCGCTGGACCAACTGGCCTGGCTGGGCGGCCACCTGCAGGACGCGACGGTCAGCTACGACCTCGCGGACCTGCGCGGCTACGCGTACTACAGCGGCATGCACTTCGGCATCTACACGCCCGGCGCGAGCGATTCGCTGGTGCGCGGCGGGCGTTACGACGAGGTCGGCGCCGTCTTCGGCCGCAACCGGCCGGCCGTCGGCTTTTCGCTGGACCTCAAGGAACTGGTCGGCGTGGTGCCCGAGCCACCGTTGCGCGCGGCCATCCGCGCCCCCTGGGGCGAGGATCCGCAGCTTCGGGCGGAAATCGCTCGCCTGCGCGCGTCCGGCGAGACCGTCGTGTGCGTGCTGCCCGGCCACGGCAACGAAGTGGACGAGTTCCACTGCGACCGCGCGCTCGTCGAGCATGCCGGCGAGTGGCACGTGCAAGCCATCTGAATTTTTGGAAAAAGCGGAACATCATGAGCGCAACCACAGGCAGGAACGTGGTCGTCGTCGGCACCCAGTGGGGCGATGAGGGCAAGGGCAAACTGGTCGACTGGCTGACCGAAAGCGCGCAGGGGGTGGTGCGCTTCCAGGGCGGCCACAACGCCGGCCACACGCTGGTCATCAACGGCGTCAAGACCGCGCTGCACCTGATCCCGAGCGGCATCATGCGTCCGGGGGTCAAGTGCTACATCGGCAACGGTGTGGTGCTGTCGGCGGCCAAGCTGTTCGAGGAAATCGAGGGGCTGGAGAAAGCCGGCGTCGAGGTGCGTTCGCGCCTGCGGGTGAGCGAGGCCTGTCCGCTGATCCTGCCGTTCCACGCGGCGCTCGACATCGCGCGCGAGGCGTACCGCGAAAAGGGCGGCACCCAGAAGATCGGCACCACCGGTCGCGGCATCGGCCCGGCCTACGAGGACAAGATCGCACGCCGCGCGCTGCGGGTCCAGGACCTGAAGCATCCCGAGCGCTTCGCCGCCAAGCTGCGCGTGCTGCTCGATCTGCACAACCACGTGCTGACACAGGTGCTGGGCGCCGCCGCCATCGATTTCGACACGGTGTACGACGAGGCGATGCGCCATGCGGTGCTGCTGCGGCCGATGATGGCCGACGTCTCGCGCGAGCTCAACGACGCGCACCGCGAAGGCGCCAACCTGCTGTTCGAGGGCGCGCAGGGCACGCTGCTCGACGTCGACCACGGCACCTACCCCTACGTCACTTCCAGCAATTGCGTGGCCGGCAACGCGGCCGCGGGCTCGGGCGTCGGTCCGGGCATGCTGCACTACATCCTGGGCATCACCAAGGCCTACTGCACCCGCGTGGGCGGCGGCCCGTTCCCGACCGAGCTCGACTGGGAGACGCCCGGCACGCCCGGCTACCACATGAGCACGGTCGGCGCCGAAAAGGGCGTGACGACCGGGCGCAGCCGGCGCTGCGGCTGGTTCGACGCGGCGCTGCTCAAGCGCTCGGCGCAGGTCAACGGCCTGTCAGGCCTGTGCATCACCAAGCTCGACGTGCTCGACGGCCTGGAGGAGCTCAAGCTGTGCACCGGCTACGAGCTCGACGGCGAGCACATCGACATCCTGCCGATGGGCGCCGACGAGATCGAGCGCTGCACGCCGGTCTACGAGACCCTGCCCGGCTGGAGCGAGAGCACCGTCGGCGTAACGCAGCACGAGCAGCTGCCGGTCAATGCGCGCCTTTATTTGCAGCGCATCGAGCAGGTGACGGGCGTGCCGATCCACATGGTCTCGACCAGCCCGGACCGCGACCACACCATCATGATGCGCCACCCCTACCTGGCGGACTAGGCTCACCCCAGGCTTGCCCACTGCGTGTGGTCGCCCACCCCCTTGCAGGGGACAACACCAGCGGCCCGGCGGAGCCGGTTCCGCGGTGTTTCCCGAACGAGTCATTGAAATCAAACATCCTTCAGGAGCCCCATCCATGCTGACCGAAGACGGCAAGCACCTCTACGTAAGCTACGACGAGTACCACAACCTGATCGAAAAGCTGGCGATCAAGGTGCACCAGTCGGGCTGGGAGTTCGACAACATCCTGTGCCTGGCGCGTGGCGGCATGCGCCCGGGCGACATGCTGTCGCGCATCTTCGACAAGCCGCTGGCCATCATGTCGACCAGCTCCTACCGCGCGGACGCCGGCACGGTGCAGGGCCACCTCGACATCGCGCGCTTCATCACCACGCCCAAGGGCGAGATCGCCGGGCGCGTGCTGCTGGTCGACGACCTGGCCGACTCGGGCCACACGCTGCATGCGGTGGTCGACATGCTCCGGCGCAACTACCAGCCCATCACCGAGCTGCGCACCGCCGTGCTCTGGACCAAGGGCATGTCGACGTTCAAGCCCGACTACTCGGTGGAGTTCCTGCCGACCAATCCCTGGATTCACCAGCCTTTCGAGAACTACGACAGCATGGGCGCCGAAAAGCTGCTGGAGAAGTGGAAGGTATAGGCGCTGAAGCGCCACGAGGTCTGTTCCCGACGTATTGATTCTCGACAGGGAGCACTACCGCCAACGCCCTTCACAAAAGACCGGCAGACCTCGTCATCACTGGCGGGCCTGGACGCCTGAGGCCTTCTGTCGCACGCTCGATGCGACAGGCGCCGCCCCAACCGCTCGTGAAGCGCTCAACGCGTCTTGTGGCCGTTCTTGCCGCCGAGTTCGCGCCAGCTTTTCTCCTTGACCTCGACGCCGAATTTCTTTGCCGCGGTGCAAATTCGCTTCCAGGCCGCGTCACGTTCGCTGTCGGTGACACCTTCGACCTGATCGAAGCGCGCAATCGCGTTGCGCACATGGCTGGCATTTTCAAGCGGCTCCTTGCGTTCCTTGGGAAAGGCGAAGCTGCCTTGCGGCAGGTCGTTGCGGTCTTGTGTGTCGAGCTTTGCCATCATGACCTCCTGAGTCTGAACCCGGGCTCAGCAATCTGCATGCCTGGCACACCAACGGAGCTGTGGCAGAGAAACCGAAACCGGGTTGACAGGATCGGTACGCAGTCCGTGGCCGGGCCTCGGAGGCGCTGCAGGCGCTAGCATGCCGGGATGCGCCAACCCATCACCGACCTGATCCACCATCCGTACGCGCCGCCGGCTTCCTTCGCGGCGCCACAGCCGGGCATCCACAAGGCCTCGACCGTTTTCTTTGCCGATGTTGCCGCCATGCGCGCGCGCGACTGGAAGACCAAGGCCGGCTACACCTACGGCCTGCACGGCACGCCGACCACCTTCACGCTGGAGGAACGCCTGGCCACGCTGGAGGGCGGCACCGAGTGCCTGCTGGCCCCGAGCGGGCTGGCGGCGCTGGCGCTGGTCGCCTTCGCGCTGCTGAAGACGGGCGACGAGGTGCTGCTGCCCGACAACGCCTATGGGCCCAACAAGGCGTTGACCACCGGCGAGCTGGCCAACTTCGGCATCACGCACCGCATGTACGACGCGATGGACCCGGCCGACCTCGCGGCCAAGCTGTCGGATCGAACGCGGCTGGTGTGGGTCGAGGCGCCTGGCTCGGTCACGATGGAGTGCCCCGACCTGCCGGCGCTGGTCGAACGATGCCGCGCGCGCGGCATCGTCACGGCACTCGACAACACCTGGGGTGCCGGCCTCGCGTTCGCGCCGTTCGACTTCAACGGCAGCGGGCAGGGCGTCGACATCTCGGTACAGGCCCTCACCAAGTACCCGAGCGGCGGCGGCGACGTGCTGATGGGCAGCGTCGTCACCCGCGACGAGCGATTGCACCGCGCCCTCAAGCTCACACACCTGCGCATGGGTTTCGGGGTCGGCGCCAACGACGTCGAGACGCTGCTGCGCTCGCTGCCGAGCATCGCGCTGCGCTACGACGCGCACGACCGCAGCGCGCGCATGCTGGCGCGCTGGCTCGCGGGGCGCGAGGAGATCGCGCAGGTGCTGCACCCGGCGCTCGAGGAATCGCCGGGCCACGCGCACTGGCGCACGCTGTGCGGGGGCGGGGCGGGCCCCGATGCCGGGCGCGCCGCCGGCCTGTTCTCGGTGGTGTTCGACGAGCGCTACGGCGCCGCGCAGATCGACCGTTTCTGCGACAGCCTGAAGCTGTTCAGGCTCGGCTATTCGTGGGGCGGCCCGGTCAGCCTGGTGGTGCCCTACGACATCGGCCTGATGCGCGACGCGACGGTGGCGCGCTGGCCCTACAAGGGCGCCCTGGTGCGTTTTTCGACCGGCCTGGAAGCGACGAACGACCTGCGGGACGATCTCGACCAGGCCTTGGCGGCCCTGTAGCCTCCGTCCCGGACGCGGCGTTGTTATCGCGTACAGTCAGACCACAGTGCAGTCGCCCGGACTGCAGGTCGATCAAGGAGAAGCAGTGGCCACACCCAACTACGGATACGAGAAGCGCCAGAAGGAAATGGCCAAGAGAAAAAAGAAGGAAGAGAAGTTGAAGGACAAGGCCGCGCGCAAGCTCGGCCCTTCCACCGACGGCCTGGCGCCCGGCGACCCCGAAACCGACATGGCCTCGCTCGAGCGCGACCCGCCCACCGTTCCCTTGCTCCCCACCAAGAACGGCTGACCTCCAAGCCGCCCCGCGCCTGCGTTGTCCCGCACGAGCGCCGCCAAGGCAAAAGCCGCCGCCCGCAACCATCCGCGGGCGGCGGCTTTTGCCTTGCGCGAGCCGGTGCCGCCGCTACGGAAGCAGCTTGCGCAACGCCGGCCACACGTTGTCGAGCATGCGCGGTTGCGCCGCGGCCACCGGGTGGATGCGGTCGGCCTGGAACATCGACGCCGCATCGGGCCCGTCCGCCACGCCCTTGAGCAGGAAGGGCACGACCGCGGCCTTGGCGGCAACGCCGACGCTGGCATAGATCTTCGAGAACCGGTTGAGGTAGTCCATGCCGTAGTTGGGCGGCACCTGCAGGCCGACGACCAGCACCTTGGCGCCCGCGACCTGGGCTGCGCGCACGATGGCAGCCAGGTTGGCCTCGGTCTGCGCCAGCGGCAGGCCGCGCAGCGCGTCGTTGGCGCCGAGCTCGATCACCGCCACGTCCGGCCTGTGCTGGCGCAGCAGCGCGTCGATGCGCGAGCGTCCTCCC
>JAQGLP010000399.1 GCA_028292835.1 Variovorax sp. | reverse complement strand
TTCTCGCGCTGCGCTTCCCGTCAGTGGTGGCATTGCGTCGTCGCATACTCCTGCGGCGTCGCCTTCTACAGCCACAGCTGCAGCCACGCCCCGCACTCAATCCCGCACCTCTGTCGGGAATCACTTTGCAGACCGGTACCCCATGAAGATACTGCTGGTAGGAAACTCGTTGCGTGATGGGCAGGTCAGCATGCTGGCCTTCGCCCGCGTGCTGCAAAAGGAACTGACGGCGCGCGGCATTGAGGTCCGGCTGGTTCATCCGCCGGCAATCCTGGGGAAATTCGCCAAGCGAGACTTCACCTCGAAGTGGCTGGGCTACCTCGACAAGTTCGCGCTCTATCCGGCCAGGCTGCGCCGCGAGGCCGCCTGGGCCAACATCGTTCACGTCTGCGATCACTCCAATGCGATGTATGTGCGTCGCGCGCTCGGATCGGCCATCCTGGTGACCTGCCATGACGTGATCGCCATCCAGGCAGCGCTGGGCATGATCCCGGGCTGGAAGGTCTCGAAGACCGGCTACCTCTTCCAGTGGCTGATAAGGCGCGGCCTCGGTCGCGCCGACCAGATCTGCTGCAGTTCCGAGCGCACCCGCGAGGATCTGCTGACACTCGGAATCGCTCCATCGGAACGCGTGTCGACCTTGTGGAACGGGCTGAACGACGATTTCAGCCCCGTTGAGCCCGATGTGGCGGCAGCGGCCCTGGCCCCCTTGGGCGTGACGCCCGGCACACCCTACCTGCTGCACGTCGGCACCGATCTGGCGCGCAAGAACCGGTTCACGGTGCTGCGCGCCTTCGCGGCGCTGGCGGCGGACGCGCGTGCGCAACAGCAATGGCCCGGCCTGCAACTGGTCTTCGTGGGTCCCCCGCTCAACAACGAGATGCAGGCCTTCGCCACCTCGGCGGGTCTGCAGAACCGCATCCTTGTGCTCAAGGACCTGGACTCGCACCAGTTGCGCAGCATCTACTCGGCGGCCCTCGCCTTTCTCTTTCCGTCCACCAGCGAGGGATTCGGCTGGCCCCTCATCGAGGCGCAGGCATGTGGTTGCCCGGTGATCACGTCCGACCTGTCGCCCATGAACCAGATCGGCGGGGATGCGGCGCTCTACGTGCAGCCCTTCGACCATGACGCGATCGCACGCTGTCTTCTCGACAACGTCGACCGATGGCCCGAATTCTCGCGCAAGAGCATTACCAACGCAGCGAGGTTCTCGACCAGCGACATGGTCAACAAATACATCGCGGCCTATGAGGCTTTGCTGAAGCAGTCGAAATGAAGCTGCTCCTGCAATGCTTCATGGCGCTGCTGCCCTGGCCCCTGCGCTGGCGCCTGCTCAACGGCGTGTTCGGCCACAAGATCGCACCCTCGGCCAGGATCGGCCTGTCGATCGTCAGCGTCGACAAGCTCACCATGGCCCCCGGGGCACGCATCGGCCACCTGACCCTGGTCAAGGGCTTGTCCCGGCTGGAAATGGGGCGAAACAGCGCCATCGGCAACCTCAACTGGATCAGCGGCTTCCCCCTGGGTCATCCCTCGCATTTCCTGCAGCAGCCTGGGCGCGATCCGTCGCTGCGCCTGGGCGACGAGGCCGCCGTGACCAACCGCCACTTCATCGACTGCACCGACCGCGTGACGATCGGCGCCTACACCACCTTCGCGGGCTTTCGCTCCCAGGTCCTCTCGCACAGCATCGACATCTTTCAATCGAGGCAACGCGCGCAACCGGTGACGATCGGGCAATACTGCTTCGTGGGAACCGGCTGCATCCTGCTGGCCGGCTCATCGCTGCCCGACCGTTCGGTGCTGGGAGCGGGTTCTCTGCTCAACAAGGCTTTTGTTCAACCCAATCAGCTGTATGCGGGCTCGCCCGCCCAGCCGGTGAAAGACCTGCCCCAGGAAGCCGCCTACTTTCAGCGCAGCGCGGGTTACGTGGACTGAAGGGACGAACTTGTGAACCTGCTGCGCGTCATTCCCTCCATCGACCCCCAGCGCGGGGGACCTGCCGAGGCCGCCCGCCGCTTCGACACCGAACTGCTGCGCATGGGCCATCATGTGGAAGTGGTGTCGCTCGATGCTCCCGGCACCGAGCTCGCCGCCGACTATCCGGCGCTGGTCCACCCGATCGGCTTCCGGCGGGAAGGCTACCGCTACAGCGCGGCACTCGTTCCCTGGCTCAAGGCCAACGCGGCGCGTTTCGACGCCGTGCTGGTCGACGGGCTCTGGCAGTACGCCGGCTTTGGCACCTGGCGCGCGCTGGCGCGTACCCGGCTGCCCTACTTCGTGTTCAGCCACGGCATGCTGGACCCCTGGTTCAAGCGGGCCTATCCGCTCAAGCACCTCAAGAAATGGCTCTATTGGCCATGGGCCGAATACCGCGTCCTGCGCGACGCGCGGGCGGTGCTGTTCACCTGCGAGGAAGAGCGCCTGCTGGCGCGTCGCTCGTTCTGGCTCTACCGTGCGCGCGAGGCGGTGACGGCTTTCGGAACCTCCGATGTGCCCCGCGACGCCGCGAGGCTCAGCGCCCTCTTCCATGCACGCTTTCCGGAACTGCGTGAGAAGCGCATCGCGCTCTTCCTCGGACGCCTTCACGAAAAGAAAGGCTGCGACCTGCTGATCGAGGCCGTGGCCCGCGTGGCAGCCAAGGAACCAAGGCTGCATCTGGTCATGGCGGGCCCTGAGGATGCCGAGTGGGGAGCCCGGCTGCGCGCTTTGGCCGAGGCCCGTGGCATTGCCGGGCGCATCACCTGGACGGGCATGCTGTCGGGCGAGCTCAAATGGGGCGCCTTCCATGCGTGCGAGGTGTTCTGCCTGCCTTCGCACCAGGAGAATTTCGGCATTGCGGTGGCCGAGGCGCTTGCCTGCGAACGTCCGGTGCTGATTTCCGACAAGGTCAATATCTGGCGCGAGATCGACACCGATGGAGCGGGCTGGGTCGAAACCGACACGATCGAAGGCACCACCCGCGCGCTCGAACGCTGGCTGGCCGCCTCGCCCGCGGAACTCGCATCCATGAGGCATGCCGCCCGGCAGTCGTTCGAGCGGCGGTTCAAGGTCGATCAGGCAGCGCGCACGCTGGTCGGCATTCTCAGCGCGCACCCGGCCGCGGCCTGACTGCGTGCCGACCAACTCCACATTCGCAGTGTCCATTCTCGACGCCACCCTTGCCAAGCCGCTGGAAGGCGGACCCAGCTTCTCGCTGCGCCATCGCATCTTTCGCGCGGTCTGGGGCATCACCTGGCTGTGCCTTGCCGCCTGGACCCCTCCTCCCCTGCACCGCTGGCGGCGTGGGGTATTGCAGTGCTTCGGCGCAAAACTGGACCGCGGTGCGCGCGTCTACGGCAGTGCCCGCATCTGGTATCCGCCGAACCTGAGCATGGCCGCCCATGCCTGTATCGGGCCTGGTGTGCATTGCTATTGCATGGCACCCATCTCGCTCGGCGAGCGGGCCATCGTTTCGCAGCGTGCGCATCTGTGCGCCGGCACCCATGCCATCGACGATCCCGATTTCCAGCTGGTGGCCAAGCCCATCCAGATCGGACCCGAGGCGTGGATCGCAGCCGAGGCTTTTGTCGGGCCGGGCGTGAACATCGCGGCCGGCAGCGTCGTCGGTGCCCGTGCCGTCGTCTTGCGCGATACCGAGGCATGGGGTGTGTACACCGGCAATCCAGCGCAGTGCATCAAGAAACGCGCATTCAAGCGTCCTACCAAGTCGGCATGAAAATTCTTCTCTACGGTATCAATTTCGCCCCCGAACTCACCGGCATCGGCAAATACACAGGCGAAATGGCTGCCTGGCTGAGCGCGGCGGGCCATGAAGTCAGGGTGATAACGGCACCCCCCTACTACCCGGACTGGGCCGTTTGGCCGGGCCATTCGGCCCGTCGCTACACGAAAACCTCCTGGCAGGGCGTGACGGTCTTTCGCACACCGCTGTGGGTGCCCAAGCGGGTGTCGGGCGCCAAGCGGCTGCTGCACCTTGCAAGCTTCGCTGCCGCCAGTGCGCCGGCGCTGCTCGCGCAGTGGCGCTGGAAGCCCGATGTGGTCTGGGTTACCGAGCCGCCGCTGGCCTGTACGCCCGCGGCGCTGGCGTTCGCGCGCCTGAACGGTGCGGCCGCTTGGCTGCATGTCCAGGACTATGAAGTCGATGCGGCCTTCGATCTGGGCATGCTCAAGGGACGTCGGCTTCGTCAGCTCGTCACCGCCACCGAGCGCTGGCTCATGCGCCGTTTTGATCGCGTCTCGACGATCTCGGGCCGCATGGTGGAGCGCGCGATCGCCAAGGGCATCGACCCGGCCCGGGTCGTCT
>JAQGLP010000383.1 GCA_028292835.1 Variovorax sp. | reverse complement strand
ATCTCGCGGCCTTCGGCCGTGGGCTCGAGCACGGCCTTGAAGGTGTCCAGCGCCGGAACCGTGAAGCTCTCGTCGGCCTTGGTGCGGCGGTGCGGCAGGTAGCCGCCGAGCGCCTTGCGGCGCTCGTGCAGGTACTGCATCTCGGGCGTGTCGTCGGCTGGCTTGTAGAACGGCAGGTCGGCCAGCTGGCTGTCGGGCACCGGGATGTTGAAGCGGTCGCGGAAAGCCTTGATGTCCTCGTCGCCCAGCTTCTTGGTCTGGTGCACGGTGTTCTTGCCCTCGCCGATCTTGCCCATGCCGAAGCCCTTGACGGTCTTGACCAGCAGCACGGTGGGTTGGCCCTTGTGGGTGTTGGCGGCATGGAACGCGGCGTACACCTTCTGCGAATCGTGGCCGCCGCGGCGCAGGTTCCAGATGTCGTCGTCGCTCATCTTGGCGACCATCTCCAGCGTGCGCGGGTCGCGGCCGAAGAAGTTCTTGCGAACGAAGGCGCCGTCGTTGGCCTTGAACGACTGGTAGTCGCCGTCGTTCGTCTCCATCATGATCTTGCGCAGCGCGCCGTCCTTGTCGCGCGCCAGCAGCGCGTCCCAGCGGCTGCCCCACAGCAGCTTGATGACGTTCCAGCCCGCGCCGCGGAATTCGCCCTCGAGTTCCTGGATGATCTTGCCGTTGCCGCGCACCGGGCCGTCCAGGCGCTGCAGGTTGCAGTTGATGACGAAGATCAGGTTGTCGAGGTTCTCGCGCGCCGCCAGGCCGATGGCGCCGAGCGATTCGACCTCGTCCATTTCGCCGTCGCCGCAGAACACCCAGACCTTGCGGTTTTCGGTGTTGGCGATGCCGCGTGCGTGCAGGTACTTCAGGAATCGTGCTTGGTAGATGGCCATCAGCGGGCCCAGGCCCATCGACACCGTGGGGAACTGCCAGAACTCGGGCATCAGCTTCGGATGCGGGTAGCTCGACAGGCCCTTGCCGTCGACTTCCTGGCGGAAGTTGAGCAGCTGCTCTTCCGTCAGGCGGCCTTCCAGGTAGGCGCGCGCGTAGATGCCGGGCGACACGTGGCCCTGGATATAGAGACAGTCGCCCCCGTGGTTTTCGCTCTCGGCGTGCCAGAAATGGTTGAAGCCGGCCGCGAACATGTTGGCCAGGGAGGCAAAGGAGCCGATGTGGCCGCCCAGGTCGCCGCCTTCGGGCGGATGGACGCGGTTGGCCTTGACCACCATCGCCATGGCGTTCCAGCGCATGTAGGCGCGCAGGCGGGCCTCGATCTCCAGGTTGCCGGGACAGCGCTCTTCCTGGTCGGGCTCGATCGTGTTGACGTACGCGGTGTTGGCCGAGAACGGCTTGTCGATGCTGTTCTGGCGCGCGTGCTCCAGCAGTTGTTCGAGCAGGAAGTGCGCGCGTTCCGGGCCTTCGCTTTGAATGACGGCCGACAGCGCGTCCATCCATTCACGCGTTTCCTGCGCATCCGAATCGTTGGCGGCCGAGCCGAACTGGCTCTCGGGATTTACCGACATTCTTGTCTCCTTGATTTGAGGGGGGCTATTAAAACTGCGCGGCAGTGTCGCACAGAATCTTGCAAATTTCAAATAGTGCGTATTGATTTCTTAATATGAAATCAACTGTGCTTTCAGGTTAAAAGTCGCTCCATGGTCAAGCACAGTCTGAACGCTTTTCAAGGCCATCCGGATCTGACGTTATTAGGGCTTCCCCTAAACTTGCACGCATGGCCCCATCCTCCTTTCTCGACGCTTTTCGCCGGGCCACCCATGTATTTCCTTTTTCATGGTGGCGCCAGTGGTGGCGCCGACAGACGCCCATGCTGCAGGATTCCGTGGCGATGCTGGCGCCGCTCGCCGCCGTGCTGCTTTTTCTGGCGGCCATCGCTTCAGCCTTCTGGTATTTGCGCGCCGAGGAGATCGGACGCGAGCACGAAGCGGTCAAGCGCGACGTCGAATATGCCCAGCAGCGCCTGCGACTGCGTCTACTGGAGCGCCAGGAACAGCTGATGCGCATGGCGCGCTACGCGTCCAACCGCGAGATCGACGCGGCCGAGTTCGACAGTCGCGCGGAGTCGCTGGTGAGCCAGTATCCCGAGTTGCAGGCGCTCAGCTGGATCGACGACCGACGCCGCTTCAAGGCCAGCTACGCGGCGCCCAGCGTGCATCCGGCGCAGCAGCACGCGGTGGGCGATGTGCTGCGCCCCGGCGACATCGAAAGCAACTATGCGCTGGCGCGCGAACTGCGCCAGCCGGTGTTCTCGCGGCCGAGTCGGGGCGGCGATCCGCAGCCCATGCTGCAACTGCACATCCCTTTGTTCGACCAGGGCCTGTTCGCCGGCATGGTGCTGGGCGAGTTTTCAGTGGACGGGCTGCTGCGCTATGGCGTGCCGCCCGAGGTCGCGGCGCGCTATGCCGTCTCGCTGCTCGACGCCAAGGGCGAACCGCTGGCGGGGCAGAGCTTCAAGCCGCGCAAAGCCGGCCCGCGCCTGCTGCCGTGGTCGGAGCGCACCAACGAATACGAGGTGCCGGTCTCGCCGGTGGGCAACGGGCTGGTGCTGCGCGCCCAGGCCTACCGCACCTCGCCCGGGCTGGTCGGCAACGGCCTGTTCTGGCTGGTGGGTGCGCTCAGCGTCTTGACGGTGTGGATGCTGATCGGCACCTGGCGCCATACCCGTGGGCGCCTGCAGACGCAGCAGGCCCTGGTGGCGGAAACCAATTTCCGCCGCGCCATGGAGAACTCGATGCCCACCGGCATGCGGGTGCTCGACCTGGAGGGCCGCATCAGCTACGTCAATTCCTCCTTCTGCGCCATGACCGGATGGAGCGAGGACGAGCTGGTGGGCCAGCGCCCCCCCTTCCCCTACTGGCTTGAAGCCGACCGCGAAATGCTCAATGAGCGAATCGAGGAAGAATTGCACGGCCGGGCGCTGCAGGGCGGCTACCAGATCCGCGTCAAGCGCAAGAACGGCACTGTGTTCAATGCCCGGCTCTACGTGTCGCCGCTGATCGATGCACGTGGTCAGCAGACCGGCTGGATGACCTCGATGACCGACATCACCGAGCCCACGCGCATTCGCGAACAGCTGTCGGCATCGCACGAGCGCTTCACCACCGTGCTGGAGGCGCTTGACGCCTCGGTGTCGGTCGCGCCGATCGGCAGCGAGGAGCTGCTGTTCGCCAACAAGCTCTACCGGCTGTGGTTCGGCTCCAACACGGCCGGCCACCTTTCCATGGTCGCGCAGGCCGGCATGCCGGTGTCCTCCGCGCACGACGAGGACCTGGGCGACGTCGACCCGCTGGCCGGCCTGCCGCTCGACACGCTCACGGCGGCGCAGCCGGCCAACAACGAGATCTTCGTGCCCGCGCTGGGCAAGTGGCTGGAGGTGCGCTCGCGCTACCTGACCTGGGTCGACGGGCGGCTGGCGCAGCTCGTGATCTCGACCGACATCACGCCGCGCCGTCAGGCCGAGGACCTGGCGGCGGCGCAGGCGAACCGCGCCCAGACGTCGAGCCGGCTCATCACGATGGGCGAGATGGCCTCCAGCGTGGCGCACGAACTCAACCAGCCGCTGGCGGCCATCGCCAACTACTGCAACGGCATGATGTCGCGCATCAAGACGAAGCAGATCGACGAGGCGGCGCTGCTGGCCGCGCTGGAGAAAACCACCCGGCAGGCGCAGCGCGCCGGCCAGATCATCCAGCGCATCCGCTCCTTCGTGAAACGCAGCGAGCCCAACCGCACGACGGCAGAGGTCTCCACGCTCGTCAGCGAGGCGGTCGAGCTCGCGGGGATCGAGTTGCGGCGGCGCAACGTGCGGCTCAACCCTTATGTCGCGGCGCGCCTGCCGACCGTGCGGGTCGATCCGATCCTGATCGAGCAGGTGCTCATCAACCTGCTGAAAAACGCCGCCGAGTCGATCGACTTGGCCGACCGCCCGATGGCGCGCCGCAGCGTCGAGCTGCGCGTCCTGCCCCGGTTGATCGAGGGACAGAACGCGGTCGAGTTCTCGGTGCAGGACACCGGTGCGGGCTTGGCGCCCGAGGTCATCGAGCGGCTCTACGAAGCCTTCTTCTCGACCAAGCCCGAGGGCATGGGCATCGGGCTCAACCTGTGCCGCACCATCGTCGAGTCGCACCAGGGAAGGATGCAGGCACAGAACATCTACAATGGCCCGGAGGTGGTCGGCTGCCGTTTTTCCTTCTGGATACCGGTGCCAAACGCTATCAATTTCGCAGCAAACAACGACACCAAAGAAGCCGCATGAGTTTGATTCCGAAGAAGGGCACGGTTTATGTCGTCGATGATGACGAGGCCGTTCGCGACTCACTCCAATGGCTGCTGGAAGGCAATGACTACCGCGTGCGGTGTTTCGACTCGGCCGAATCCTTCCTCGCGCGCTACGATCCGCGTGAGGTCGCCTGCCTCATCGTGGACATCCGCATGGCCGGCATGAGCGGGCTGGAACTGCAGGAACGTCTGATCGAGCGGCGCTCGCCGTTGCCGATCGTGGTCGTCACCGGGCACGGCGACGTGCCGATGGCGGTCGATTCGATGAAGAAGGGCGCGATGGACTTCATCCAGAAGCCGTTCGACGACCAGACCCTGGTGACCCTGGTGGAGCGCATGCTCGACCACGCGCGCAGCACCTTCGCGCAGCAACAGCAGTCGGCCAGCCGCGAGGCGCTCCTGTCCAAGCTCACCGGGCGCGAAGCCCAGGTGCTCGAGCGCATCGTGGCCGGACGGCTCAACAAGCAGATCGCCGACGACCTGGGCATTAGCATCAAGACGGTGGAGGCGCACCGCGCCAACATCATGGAAAAGCTCAATGCCAACACGGTGGCCGACCTGCTGAAGATCGCGCTCGGGCAGAGCGCCACGAAGGCCTGAAGCTGCGGGCCCCACCACGCCCTTGCTATTGAATTCATAGCCATGATCGCCCGCCGCGCTTGCGCCAGCGGGCTTTTTTATTTGCAAAGACCCAACCCATGACCGCTCAACTGATCGACGGCAATGCCCTCTCGCGCACGCTGCGCACCGAAGTCGCCGCGCGCGCCGCCGCGCTGCGTGCGCGTGGCATCGTGCCGGGCCTGGCCGTCGTGCTGATCGGCGACAACCCGGCCAGCCAGGTGTACGTACGCAACAAGGTCAAGGCCTGCGAGGACAACGGCCTGCATTCGGTGCTGGAGAGGCACTCCGCCGAGTTGAGCGAGGCAAAGCTGCTGGCGCGCGTCGTGGCGCTCAACGCCGATTCGTCGGTTCACGGCATCCTGGTGCAGTTGCCGCTGCCGGCGCACATCGACGCGCAGAAGGTGATCGAGGCCATCGCGCCGGAAAAGGACGTGGACGGCTTTCACGTCGCCAGCGCTGGCGCCCTGCTGACCGGCGCGCACGGCTTCTGGCCCTGCACGCCCTACGGCTGCATGAAGATGCTGGACTCCATTGGCTATGAGCTGCGCGGCAAGCACGCCGTCGTCATCGGCCGCAGCAATATCGTCGGCAAGCCGATGGCGCTGATGCTGTTGGCGACGAACGCCACCGTCACGGTCTGCCACAGCGCGACCGCCGACCTCGGCGCCTTCACGCGCCAGGCCGACGTGGTCGTGGCGGCCGTGGGCAAGCGCAACGTGCTGACGGCCGACATGGTCAAGCCCGGCGCGGTGGTGATCGACGTCGGCATGAACCGCGTCCCCGAGGGCGAGCCCGGCGCGGGCAGGCTCTGCGGCGACGTCGACTTCGACGGCGTTCGCGAGGTCGCCGGCTGGATCACCCCGGTGCCGGGCGGCGTCGGTCCGATGACCATCACCATGCTGCTGGTCAACACCCTGGAAGCCGCCGAGCGTGCCGCCGTCCGAGCGCCCTCGCCTTGAACTCGGGCCTTGCGGCCATCACATGAGCGCCATGACCAATCCCCTCCTCGACTTCACCGACCTGCCGCTGTTCGACCAGATCCGGCCCGAGCACGTGGCTCCCGCCGTGGACGTCCTCCTCGCCGAGGCCGAACAGGCGCTGGAAACCGTGACCGCGCCCGGCTTTCCAGCCGACTGGACCGCCATCTCGCGCGTGCTCGACGTGCCCAGCGAGCGCTTCGGCCGGGCCTGGGGCGCGGTCGGGCACCTGAACGCGGTGGTCGACACGCCCGAGCTGCGTGCGGCCTACAACGAAGCCCTGCCGCGCGTCACCGAGTTCTGGACGCGGCTGGGCGCCGACGAACGGCTCTACGCCAAATACAAGAGCATCGACCCGGCGACGCTCAACGCCGAGCAGCGCCAGGCGCAGAAGAACGCCGTGCGCAACTTCGTGCTGGGCGGGGCCGAGTTGCAGGGCGAGGCGCGCGAGCGCTTCGCCGCCATCCAGGAGCGTCAGGCGGAGCTGAGCCAGAAGTTCAGCGAACACGCGCTGGACGCAACCGACGCGTTCAGCTACTTCGCCACGCTCGATGAGCTCGACGGTGTGCCCGAGGACGTCATCGCCGCCGCCCGCGCCGCCGCCGAGGCCGAAGGCAAAGACAATTACAAGCTCACCCTGAAGATGCCGTGCTACCTGCCGGTGATGCAGTTCGCCAGGAACGGCGCGCTGCGCCAGACGCTCTACCGCGCCTACGCCACGCGCGCCAGCGAGTTCG
>JAQGLP010000373.1 GCA_028292835.1 Variovorax sp. | reverse complement strand
ACCTCGAACTGCATGTCCGAGAAGCCGTCGCCGCTGAAGTGGGCGGAGCGCCCGATGTAGGTGCCGGGCTCGTCGGCGTGCAGCCAGAGCTCGGTCGACATCCCGTTCATCGTGTAGATCATGCTGCCGAGCTGCGGCACGAAGAACGCGTTCATGACGCTGGCCGAGGTGAGCGAAAAATGGATCGGCACGCCGGCCGGCACGACCAGCTGGTTGACCGCCGCAACATGCCTGTCGGGATAGATGAACAACCATTTCCAGTCGAGCGAGACCACCTGCACGTCGAGCGGAGGGGTTTCGGAAACGAGGGGCTCGGCCGGGTCGAGCCGGTGCGATCCGATCCATGCGACGCCGCCAAGCAGGATGATCACCATGATGGGGATCGACCACACCACGAGCTCGACGCGGCCGGAGAAGTCCCAGTTCGGCAGGTAGCGCGCCTTCGTGTTCGAGGCGCGGTACCACCACGCGACGCCCAGGGTGGCGACGATGGTCGGGATGACGATGGCCAGCATGATCGCCAGCGAATCGAGCAGGATCGCGCGATCCTCGTGTCCCACCGGCCCGCGCGGTGAGAGGACGTCCATCTGGCACGAGGCCAGCATCGCGCAGGCGACCAGCACCGTCCATCGAGCCTGCACCAGCGACAGCTTCATATGCCGAAACCTCCGGGGGGAGACAACGCCGCGAACCATGCCACATCGAACGGCCAGCGGCGATCTGCTGCACGAATGGTCGAGCCGTTAGCGGGGTCAGCCGAACGCGAGCCTCGACTGTGTGGTGTTGCACGATAGGGCCGGGCCCTGTCTGTCTACTTGGCACTCTGCGATAATGAACTGTTGAGCCGCATGAGGCGTTGGCTTTGGCGGTCGAAATGACGCCTTGCCATGCTGTTGGTCTTTTGTTGGCATTCGGCTATTCATCAATCCAGGACTCAAGCATCCATGCAGGTTCGGCGAGCAGATGGGAATCCCTGTCTTGCCACCAGTGGCCTGGCCGCCGAAGTGCCGTCGCAAGACTCCGACGCAAGGTTTGTTGCGTCCGCCCCCTGTGCGGTGGCATGGCAGAAATCGCCGCCTGCGGGATGCACCGATTTGTTTCCAGACCTCTTCCTGCTCATGCGATGACGCAGCGCTGACGCCAGTCTCCGCAGGGCCGCGCTGCCATGATGCCTCTCATGAAAAACAATCCCTCGACCGTCTTGCCCGGCCATTCGTCCTTGATCGATTTGCCGTTGCCACGCCCAACGATGGACGAGGCCGGCTCGTGGGTGCGCGGCGAGCTGATCCGCAACCTGATGAATGTTTCGTCCGGCGTCCGGTTGTGGTCGGTGCTGCTGATGTGCGCGCTGGTGCTTTTCGGATGGCAGTACGCGCCGGCCTGGAAACTGCTCGGCTGGCTGGCCTGTGGCGTGGTCCTGGCTTCTGGCCGCAGCTGGGCCGAGCGCGTCTACAACGACTTCTATGCCCACAAAGATCTGGCTTGGCAGGAGCGCTTCCTCAAGCGATACACCTTGCTCTGGGCTGCCGGCGGGTGCATCTGGGGGCTGTCGCCCCTCGTTTTTTTCGAGGGCGCGCCGCGTGAGAACCAGTTTCTTTGTGCAATCTGCACGGCCGGCATGGCGACGTATGCGCCCAGCAACCTGGCGCTGTACCTGCCGCTGTGCAAGCGCTACCTCAATGCGCTGTTCATCACGCTGTTCCTGTCGCTGGGTTTCCAGATCATCCAGGGCGGGTTCGAAGAAGTGGGCCTCCTCGAGGCGTTCCTGGTGCTCTCGGTCATCCATTGGCGCTTGCTGCTGCGCGCCGGCATACGCAACTACCGGGTGCACTACGCCAATTACGAACTGCTCTACCACAACAGCGTGCTGATCAATTCGCTGACCGACCAACGCCAGGCCGCGGTATCGGCGGTGGCCACGAAAAACCGTTTCCTGGCGAGTGCCGCCCACGACATCCGCCAGCCCGTGCTGGCGCTGTCGCTCTATGCCGACTGGTTGCGCAGCGAACCCGAGCTGGTGCGCGAGATCGCGCCGAAGATCGTGCGCGCCACGCAAGCGGTCAATGCCTTGTTCGATTCGCTGTTCGATCTGGCGCGCCTGGATTCCGGGCAGGTGCGCCTGCAAATCGAGCCGGTCGACATGGCCCAGCTGCTGCACGACCTCGAGCTGCAGTACCGGCCGCCCGCCGAGTCCAAGGGGCTCGAGTTCCGTGTGCGCGGCGTGGCCGGCATGGTGATGACCGACCCCGTCCGGGTGCGGCGAATGATCGGCAACCTGCTCGCCAATGCCATCCGCTACACCGACAAGGGCGGTATGCTGCTGGCCGCACGACACACCCCGGCCGGCATCCGGATCGAAGTCTGGGACACCGGGATCGGTATCGCGGCCGAGAACCTGGGCGATGTGTTCATGGAGTTCTACAAGGTCACCGACCACGCCGGCACCTCGGACGGCTTCGGGCTGGGCCTGGCGATCGTCGCGCGCCTGTCGCAGGCGCTCGACCATCCGGTCCAGGTGTCTTCGCGTCCGGGCCGGGGCAGTGTGTTTCGCGTTACCCTGCGCGATGTCGATGCGGTCCAGGCGCAACGCCGCATGGACTCCGTCCTCGGCTGAGCAAGGAAGGCCTCAGAGGCCTCGCGCTCCCGGACGCTCCCCCTGGAAGCGGCTGCTACTTGTTGACCAGGAGGCCGTGGGTGCGCGCATGGTGCAGCGCCTGCGTGCGGCTGTTGACGCCCAAACGCCGGAACAGGCGCCACAGGTGCACCTTCACCGTGTGCTCGCTGATCTGCAGTTCGGTGGCGATGTCCCGGTTGCTCATGCCTTGGTCGAGCATGGCAATCAGCTGGGTTTGCCGCTTCGAGAGTTTGCTGGTGCCCGCCACGCCGACCACGTCCTCGCCATCGGTCTCGGCCATCAGCAGGCCGCGCAACGCGGCCGTGAGTTCGCCGACGCCGGAGGACTTCTCGATATAGATATCGGCTCCGGCCTCTATGCAGGTTTCTTCCATGTCCCCCGCCGGCGAGGCGGAGAACACGGCCACCGGCACCTGCGGGTAGGTGCGCTTGAGCAGGAGGACGCCCGAGACGCCAGAAGCATCGGGCAGCTTCAGGTCGAGGCAGAACAGGTCGGGTACGCCCTGGGCCTCGATGGCCGGTATGACTTTCTCGAGACGGTCGAATTCGACGATGTTCTCGGCCGGTTTCAGGCGGCGCAGCACCATCACGATGGCGTCGCGCATCAGGGGATGGTCGTCGATGACGTAAATGCTCATGTGTTTCTCCGAATGTCCGCCTCCACCGCCATGACGGCAGCGGGGCGCAAGGCATCAAACTCAGGTAGGGACAGGCGCAGCGGCCAAACTGTCCAGGGCCTCGGCCGCATCGCGTGCCGCCTGCGCCGCCAGCGGCTCGATCAACGCCGCCAGGGGAAGAAGCGCGGCGCCGCCTTCCGCCTGAAGGCGGGCAACGGCCTGGCCCGCTTCCTGCGGCGAGGCGAAGCCGAGGCTTTGCAGCAGCACGCGCCCTTTGGCGTCGAGCAGCTTGAAGTAAAAAAGACCGTCGCGTTCCCGATACTGCTTGAAAGCGGCCCTGGCCACCTTGGCGGTCTTGGCGACGCTGCCGGCCGGACCGGCCAGGGCGGACAGCCGACGCAGGCCGACCGCCTCCCGCAACCGGTCGCCGAACGGTTTGGAGAGGTCCCGCGCCTTGGCTGCTCCGGCCGTCAGGATGCGCTCGATCTGTGTCGGGTCGTTGACCAGGGCCTCATGGCGCTCGCGCATCGGCGCGATCTCCCGGTCGATGCGCTCGAACAGCAGCTGCTTGGCATCGCCCCAGGCAATGCCCTCGGTGAAGGACTGGCGCAGGCTTTCGGTTTCCTGCGCCTGCGCGAAAGCCTGGTAGATCTGGAACAGGGCCGAGCCTTCGGTCGGTTTGGGCTCGCCGGGCGCACGCGAGTCGGTCACGATGCTGGCGATCTGCTTTTGCAGTTGCTCGCGCGGCGCGAACAGGGCGATCGTGTTGCCGTAGCTCTTGCTCATCTTGCGGCCATCGAGGCCGGGCAGGGTGGCCACCGCGTCGTCGATCTCGGCCTCGGGCAGCGTGAAATGCTCACCGTAGAGATGGTTGAAGCGCTGCGCGATGTCGCGCGCCATCTCGATGTGCTGGATCTGGTCGCGGCCCACCGGCACCTTGTGGGCGTTGAACATCAGGATGTCTGCCGCCATCAGCACCGGGTACATGAAGAGTCCCGCGCTGACGTCGGCATCGGGGTCGTTGCCGGCGGCCAGGTTCTTGTCGACCGATGCCTTGTAGGCGTGCGCGCGGTTGAGCATGCCCTTGGCCGCGACGCAGGTCAGCAGCCAGGTCAGTTCGGGGATCTCGGGGATGTCGGACTGGCGGTAGAACACCACCCGCTCCGGATCCAGGCCGCAGGCCAGCCAGGTGGCGGCGATTTCCAGCGTGGAACGCTGGATGCGCGCCGGCTCGTCGCACTTGATCAGCGCATGGTAGTCGGCCAGAAAGTAGAAGCTCTGAACGTTGGCTTCGCGGCTGAAGCGCACGGAAGGCCGTACCGAGCCGACGTAGTTGCCAAGGTGTGGCGTGCCGGTGGTCGTGATGCCGGTCAGGAAGCGCGTGGGCGCAGAAGTGGAAAAGGTCATGGAAGCGGCAAGCCTAGCGCAACATTGCGGTCAGAGGAGACAGCAGCAGGCTGATGGCCCTTGTGCCGAAAGTCATCAGCGGGCTCAGCCAGTAGGTGCTGACGATACCCGCCAGCACCAGCGCCATCACGATAAAGAACCCGAAGGGCTCGATGCGGGCCAGCCAGTGCTGCGCCGCGCCGCGCGGCAGCAGCCCGGCCAGCACGCGGCCGCCGTCGAGCGGCGGCAGCGGAAAGAGGTTGAAGGCCCACATCACCAGGTTGACCAGCACGCCGCCCCGCGCCATCTTGAGGAAGAAGCTCTCCTCGACGTCGAAGGCCACCAGGGCCACCAGCAGGAGTGCCCAGCCGATCGCCATGGCGAAGTTGGAGGCCGGCCCCGCCAGCGCGACCCAGATCATGTCGCGCTTGGGATTGCGCAGGCCGTCGAAGTTGACGGGCACCGGCTTGGCGTAGCCGAACAGGAACGTGCCCGAGGTAGCGAAATACAGCATCAACGGCATCAGCACGGTGCCGACCGGATCGATGTGCTTGAGCGGGTTGAGCGTCATGCGCCCCAGCCTGTAGGCCGTGTTGTCGCCGAAATAGCGTGCCGCATAGCCGTGTGCTGCCTCGTGCACCGTGATGGCGAAGACCACCGGCAGCGCATAGATCAGCACCGTTTGAATCAGGTTGGGAATGTCCACGCGTGATTGTCTCAAAGGAGGTTGGATGTCTGATGTCGCCCTGCCGTGGCCGGGTGGACCAGGACCGCTTCAAAGGCCAAAGGGCGCGAGCGACCCGCGCCCCTGGCGCACGACCACCGGCTCGCCACCGTCGGCCACGCCCGTGAGATCGATGACAGTGGTGGGTTCGGCGGTGCAGGCGCCGGCATCCACCACCGCGGCGATCTGCTTCTCGAAGCGCTCGCGGATGTCCAGCGCGTCGTTGAGCGGCTCGGTTTCGCCGGGCGGAATCAGCGTGGTGGCCAGCAGCGGCTCGCCGTGCAGCGCCAGCAGCTCACTCAGCACCCTGTGCTCGGGCACCCGCAGGCCGATGGTCTTGCGCTGCGGATGGCTGACACGGCGCGGGACTTCCTTGGTCGCCTCGAGGATGAAGGTGTAAGGGCCGGGCGTGGCGGCCTTGAGGAGCCGGTACTGCTTGTTGTCGACCCGCGCGTAGTTCGCCAGTTCGCTCAGGTCGCGGCACAACAGCGTCAGGTGGTGCTTGTCGTCGACCTGGCGCAGGCGACGCAGCCGGTCCACGGCGTCCTTGTCGTCGAGGTGGCAGGCCAGCGCATAGCTCGAATCGGTCGGCACGGCGATGATCTCGCCGCGCGCCAGCAGGGCCGCGGCCTGCTTGAGCAGGCGCTGCTGAGGATTGTCGGGATGAACTTCGAAGAATTGGGCCATGGTTCACATTTCAGGATTCCGCCGGCTCGATGGGGACTCGGCGTTCCCGCACCGTCAGCCACGCGCCGGCCGCACCGCAAATGGCGATGAGCCCCATGCCGAACAGCGACACATGGTCGGGAACGCGCGAGAAAACGAACCACCCGCCCAGCATGGCGAACGCGATCTGCGCATAAAGGTAAGGCGTGAGCGTCGAGGCCGGCGCGCGCTGGTACGCCAGGATCAGCATGAAATGCCCGACCGTGCCCATCAGCCCCATCAGGCACAGCAGCGCCCACCAGTGCCACGACGGCAGCGCCTGCCAGGCGAACGGCAGCGCGCAGGACGCGATCAGCGTGCCCACCCAGCCGGTGTAGAAATGCATGGCGAGCGGGTTCTCGGTGCGCGCCAGGCGGCTGGTGAGCACCTGGAACCAGGCGTTGGAGATCACCAGCCCGAGCGGCAGCAGCATGACCCAGCCGAAGGCGTCGCCGCCTGGGCGCAGGATCACCAGCGTGCCGGCGAAGCCGCCGGCGACCAGGCTCCAGCGCAGCGCGGACACCTGCTCGCCCAGCGCGGTGGCGGCCAGCAGCGTGACCGCCAGCGGCGCGATCAGCACGATGGCCGTGAATTCCGGCAGCGGCATGTGGCGCAGGCTGAAGAAGGCCAGCACGCTGGTCGTCAGCAGCAGGGCGCCGCGCAGCGCGTGAAACTTGGGATGCGCCGTGCGCAGCAACCGGGTGCCGTAGCGCGGCAGCAGCACGGCCGTGGTGGCGACCGCCTGGAACGCGTAGCGGAACCACACCCCCATCAGGATTGGCACGGCGGTGACCGAGATCTTGGTGGCGGTGTCGAGCGTGGCGAAGCACGCCACCGCAAGCAGCACCAGCCCGATGCCCGCCAGGATGCGCTCCGACCCGATATCGCGCGTGCTGTGGACGGCCCCATTGCGGACCTGCGGCACCGCGCTCACTGGATGCGGTCTTCGAGCAGTTCCCAGACAGGTGTCAGGGCGCCTGGCAACCAGGGAAGCTTGCCCAGGTCCGTATGGCTTTCGCCGGGGCTGTGGAAATCGCTGCCGCGCGACGCCGCAAAGCCGAATTCGAGCGCCTTGTCGGCGTATTCGACATATTCAGCCGGCGTATGGCTGCCGGTGACGACCTCGATCGCCCGGCCGCCATGCAACTTGAACTCGCTGAACAGCGCGTATTCCTCGTTGGCCGTGAACCTGTAGCGTCCCGGATGCGCGACCACGGCGATGCCGCCGGCTTCGGTGATCCAGCGTACCGCATCCCTGAGCGTGGCCCAGCGGTGCGGCACATAGCCGGGCTTGCCTTCGGTGAGGTACTTGCGAAACACCTCGTAGGTGTCCTTGCAGACCCCGCTCTCCACCAGGAAGCGCGCGAAATGCGTGCGGGAAATCAGTTCCGGGTTGCCGACGAACTTCAGGGCGCCTTCGTAGGCGCCTTCGATGCCCACCCGGGTCAGCCCGTCCGACATTTCCCGGGCGCGGGCTTCGCGTCCGCTGCGGGTGGCGAGCAGTCCCTGCCGCAGGGCGGCTGCGTCGGCGTCAAACCCCAGTCCGACGATATGCACCGACTCGCCGGCAAAGGTCACGGAGACTTCCGCACCGGTGAGGTATTTCATGCCCTGCGCGTGCGCCGCCGCGCGGGCTCGGTGCTGGCCGCCGATTTCGTCGTGGTCGGTCAGCGCCCACAACTCGACGCCATTGCCCGCCGCGCGCTCGGCCAGTGCCTCGGGCGTCAGGGTGCCGTCGGATACCACGGAGTGGCAATGCAGGTCGGCGTTGAGGATGGAGGGCACGAAGGAATTTTATGCCTTCGTACTCCGCGATGGCGGCATGCCTGAAAGCAATGCGGGTTCGCCAGCAAGGTCTTGAAGGCGACAGGCAGGTGCGAATGCGCCGGGCGGCCGATCACGGCCGATACCCGGTCAGGACCCGATCCGGCCGTTCCTCAGCTTCCCGTCCTGAAGCTGAAGGTCTTCGTGAAATCCACGCCCGCTCCGCCCGCCGGGCTGCCTGGGCTGCTGGTGCCGTTGATCACCACGGTGTACTCCGTCTCCGGCGCAAGTGCATCCGCCGGAATGATCGCGGCCTGGTTGGCGTCGATCAGACCGGTCGTATCCCTGCCGGACGTGAGGGCCGGCAGCAGGGCGACAGGCGCGCCGGTGGCCTTCACGGCCATCGTGGCGGAACTGAGGGTGAGCGTGCGGCCCGGTCTCACCGCAATCATGATGGGCTGGCCCACCGGCTGGACCGCCAGATTGCGTCCCGGCAAGGGATTCGGTGTCTCGTTGGTCAGCTTGTAGGCCGTTCCGGTCGTGCCTTCGCACGGGTAGGTCTGGATGAATGCGCTGTCCGGCCGCTGGGCGGTCGCGTTCAGGGCCGAAGCGATGTCGAACTGCGCAATGGCGCGGGGACCGTACAGCGCGGTGCTGCCCGCCGCGTCGCTGCTCAGGATGGACATGCCGATGTCGTGCTCGAACGCGAGCAGGCTCAGGGCATGGTAGGGCGCGCTCAACAGACCGCGGATCGCAGCCTGGCCTCGGCCGGCGAGATTGTTGGCGCCCGGTCCCCGGGTGTCGGTGTTGTCGTCGAGAACAACGCTCCAGGTATAGCCGGCCGCAAGCAAGCGGTCCCCCGGCTCCTTGCCGGTGAACGAAGGCCGGCTGGGGTCCTGGAAATGACCGGTTTCATTGTTCTTCAGCAGGTAGTTCGCATGACCGTAGGCGGCCGTGTCCAGCAGGACGTTCTGCGCAAGCAGCCCGAAACCGCAGCGTGAGCGTTCTGCGTTCAACAAGGTGAAGGCGGCAATCTCTTCGGAATTTGCCGCGTAGGTGGGCGTTGGGACCGAGAGCGCGAGGGAGGAGTCGCCATTTGCCGGCGCCGAGCCAGGCTGGGACTGCGTTTGCGGTGTCGCAGCGGACGACACCGGAAATGCCGCGAAGCTCGTGCCGTCACTGCCGCCGCCACCGCATCCAGCGAGCGCCAGCGTGACGATTGCGAACCATGGAGTTTTGTTTTTGAAGTATTGTTTCACTTTACAGTTTTTCACAAAGTAATGCGTCGTTGCTGTGCTTAAGAAAGATGCGCCCGGGCGACTGCTCCGGAAGCTGCTATGGTGCGTGACGCTCTTCGGCGTTTCATTCCATCATGCGTCGCCGCTCTGCATCTTTACTGACTTCCGCCCTGTCGCGCGTTTATCAAAGTAACCTGAAGGCACTCACCAAGGCCACGGTGCGCGGCGGCAAGCGCATTGCCACCCAGGTGCGACGCGAGAC
>JAQGLP010000328.1 GCA_028292835.1 Variovorax sp. | reverse complement strand
GCGACTTCTCGCGCACGCCCACGCTCAGCGGCCGGCTGCTGGCCAGCTATTGCGCCCTCAACTGGAGCAAGGGCGACTTCAGCGGCCAGGTCCGTGCCCTGTCCTACAAGACGCTGCGCTACGACCTGGCGCCGATCTCGCCGCACTACGACCTCATGCCGCAGATCACCGGCAACTACAACCGCTACGACTGGAACGGCTTCGATGTGCGCGCCGGGCTCGACTACACGCGCTTCCATGCCGACCCTGCGTTCGCGCCCATGCTCAACGGCCTGCCCCAGCCCAACGGCCAGCGCGTGTTCGGCGTGGTGCAGATCAGCCGGCCCTGGCTGACTCCCGGCACCTTCGTGATCCCGAAGGTGCAGCTGCACGCGACCGAGTACCAGCTCGACGCGCCGCTGGCCAACGGCGCCACCAGCGCCAGCCGCGTGGTGCCGACCTTCAGTCTCGACAGCGGCCTCGTCTTCGAGCGCGACACGACCGTGTTCTGCCGCGCCATCCGCCAGACGCTGGAGCCGAGCGCCATCTACGTCTACACGCCCTACCGCAACCAGAGCCTGCTGCCGAACTACGACTCGGCCGCCAACGACTTCAATTTCGCGACCGTCTTCACCGAGAACACCTTCTCCGGCAACGACCGCATCTCCGACGGCAACGTGCTGACGCTGGGCACCACCACCCGGCTGATCGATCCCGACACCGGCGCCGAGGCCGCGCGCTTTGGCATCGCGCAGCGGCTGCGCTTCAACGACCAGAAGGTCACGCTGCCCGGCGGCACGCCCACCACCGACCGCGTGAGCGACGTGCTGCTGGGCGCGCAGGTCAACTGGACGCCCAAGTGGAGCGTCGACACCACCGTCCAGTACAGCCCCGAAATCCACAAGTCGGTGCGCAACACCATCGGCGCGCGCTACAGTCCCACCCCGTACCGCACTATCAGCGCCGCCTACCGCTACCAGGACGACAGCGTCGCAACCGCGGCCAACGGCAACAAGTCCATCGACGTCGGCTGGCAGTGGCCGCTCAACGACCTGTGGGGCGACAAGGGGCAGGACCTGGGGCCGGGCCGTGGCCAGGGCGGCAACCGCTGGTACGCGGTGGGTCGCCTCAACTACAGCCTGCGCGACAAGCGCCTGACCGACGCCGTGATCGGCTTCGAGTACGACGGCTGCTGCTACATCGGCCGCGTGGTGCTGGAGCAACTGAGCACGGGGCTGGCCACCGCCACCCGGCGCATCATGTTCCAGCTCGAATTCGTCGGCTTCTCCAGCGTCGGTTCGAGCCCGCTGCGCACCCTGCAGCTCAACGTGCCGCGCTACCAGATGCTGCGCTCGCCGACCCAGCCGCCGAGCCGCTTCTCCAATTACGACTGAACAACGCCCGCTCCATGAACTCCTTTCGCCACCAGCTCACCGCGGCATCGCTCGCCTGCCTGGGCGCCCTGACCAGCCTGGGCGCCCAGGCGCAACAAGGCCTGCGGCCCGCCGGCAGCGCGCCGCTGCGCTTCGGTGCCCCGCCAGCCACACGGCTGCTGGCGCCGTCCCTGTCGGCCGACACCACTGCCACCCCACGCGTGCCGGCGCGGCGCGCGGCCGAGTACATCGTGGCGCTGGTCAACTCCGAACCCATCACCAACACCGAGGTGCAGTCGCGCCTGGACCGCGTGCTGGAGCAGGCCGGCCCCGAGGCCCAGCGTATGCCGCGCGCCGAGCTCGCGCGCCAGGTGCTCGAGCGGCTGATCGTCGAGCGCGCCCAGCTGCAGCAGGCCAAGGAAATCGGCCTGAAGATCGACGACACAACGATCGACCAGGCCGAAGAAACGGTGGCGCGCCAGAACCAGCTGAGCGTGGCCGAGCTGCGCCGCCGCGTGGTGCAGGAGGGCCTCACGCCCGAGCAGTTCAGGAAGGAACTGCGCGACCAGCTGCTCTTCACGCGGCTGCGCGACAAGGAGGTCGAGCCGCGCGTGCGCGTCACCGACCTGGAAGTCGACCAGTACCTCGAGGCGCAGCGCACCCATCCGGATGCGTCGGCGCCGCGCGAGATCAACCTGGCCCATGTGATGGTGGCGGTGCCCGAGAACGCCACCCCGGCACAGCTCGCCACGCTGGAGCGCAAGGCCCAGGCCATCGCCGCGCGGGCGCGCGCCGGCGATGACTTCGCCAAGCTCGCCGCCGAGGCCTCCGACTCGCCCGACCGCGCCAACGGCGGCGCGCTGGGCCTGCGCAGCGCCGAGCGGTATCCGCCGCTGTTCGTCGAGGCCACGCAGTCGACCGCGGTGGGCGGCATCGCCGGGCCGGTGCGCTCGGACGCGGGCTTTCACGTGATCAAGGTGCTGGCCAAGGGCCCGCCGGGCATGGACAACGCCACCGTGGTGCAAACCCGCGTGCACCACATCCTGCTGCGCAACGACGCCAAGCGCAGCACCGCCGAGGCGGTCGCGCAGCTGGCCGAGTTCAAGCGCCGCATCCAGTCCGGCGGGGCCGACTTCGCCTCGCTGGCCCGCGACAACTCGCAGGACGGCAGCGCCAAGGACGGCGGCGAGCTCGGCTGGCGCCGCGCCGGCGAGTTCGTGCCGGAGTTCGAGGAGGCGGTGGACCGGCTGGCGCCGGGGCAGATCAGCGACCCGGTGGTGTCGCGCTTCGGCGTCCACCTGATCCAGGTCGAGGAACGGCGCGAGGCCAAGCTGACCCAGGCCGAACAACGCGACGCGGTGCGCGCCAAGCTGCGCGAGAAGAAGCTCGAGGAGGCGTTCGAGACCTGGCTGCAGGAGCTGCGCGCCCGCGCCTACGTCGAATACCGCGAACCGCCGCAAGGCTAGGGATGAAGCACATCCCTCGCAAGCGCTTCGGCCAGCATTTCCTGACCGACGGCGGAATCATCGACGCCATCGTGCGCGCCATCGCGCCGCAACCGGGCGACGCGATGGTCGAGATCGGACCCGGGCTGGCCGCGCTGACCCAGCCGCTGGTGGAACGCCTCGGCCACCTCGCAGTGATCGAGCTGGACCGCGACCTGGCGGCCCGCCTGCGCGGCCACGCACAGCTGGAGGTGATCGAGTCGGACGTGCTCAAGGTCGATTTCACCGCGCTGGCGGCGCGCCTGACAGCGGCAAAACCCGTGGCTGAAGCGGCCCCGTCCCTGCGCGTGGTGGGCAACCTGCCCTACAACATCTCGACGCCGATCCTGTTTCACCTGCTGGAGCACGCCGCGGTCATCGTCGACCAGCACTTCATGCTGCAAAAGGAAGTGATCGACCGCATGGTGGCCCGGCCCGCCACATCGGACTACGGCCGGCTCTCGGTCATGCTGCAGTGGCGCTACGCGATGGAGAACGTCCTGTTCGTGCCGCCCGAGAGCTTCGAGCCGCCGCCGCGCGTCGACAGCGCCGTGGTGCGCATGGTGCCGCTGCCCACGCCGCCCGCGCTCGACGCCCGGCGCCTCGGGGAGATCGTGCAGGTCGCCTTCAGCCAGCGCCGCAAGCTGCTGCGCCACACGCTCGGCCAATGGCTCGACGCGCATACCTTCGCCGGCACCTTCGACACCCAGCGCCGCGCCGAGGAAGTGCCGGTCGCGGAATACGTCGCCCTTGCCCAGACCGTCCCCCCATGAAAAAAGCCCGTCGTTGACGGGCTTTTTGTTCGTGAGGGGCCACCGGTCCGGCTTCGCCGGTCGGCCGCTGCCACCCCGGCAGGGGCCGGCGGAGCGACACGCAGTGCGGCAAGCCTGGGGCGGGCAACGGTCAGGCCGCCGCCAGCCAATATCCTGCGTTGAAGGGGCTGCTCATGCGCAGGGCCAGTGGCGAGATGTCGACCAGCTTGTCGGTCGGCATTTTTTCCGCGGTGGGGTCGGTGTTGAGTTCGATTCCGGAGGGCGCCTCGTCGGTGCCCTTTGAAGCCTGGTTCGCCCGTTCTGCTTGGCTGGTGTGTGCAGAACGGGCTACAGAAAAGAATAGAAGCACCGGAACGGTATCTTTCGTTCCCCCCAATAGTCGGCGGTGTCGCGGAAGATGTCGAGCAGTTGCTCACGGGCTTCCTTGTCGAACTTGGCGTGCGCCGGGATCTGCTCCAGCACCACGATGAAGCCCGGCTGCGGCCCGGACTTGTGCAGCGGGTCGGTCATGCAGTCGTACAGCGCATCGAAGTTCTTGCCGAAGTGCGCCGGGAAGGTGAATTGCTGGGCGATCAGGTCCAGCACGTCCTGCTTGCTCTGGGCCGTAGCCAGGTTGGCGTACAGGAAATGCTGTCCGCTCGCGTGCGCCGCCTCCTGCAGGTCGCTCACGCGGAACGCGCGAATCGACTGCACGATATTGGGTCGTACTCCCCGAAGTGAGATGTTCATCTCCGCTGTTCTTTCCATAGTCGTCATCAAGATCTCTCGCGGCCGGGTTGTCGGGCCGTTTCTGTCAAGTCACTTCACCGCTCAGGGCGCGATTCGGCGAAAACTCGCGTAATGGTCCGCCGTGTACCAGCAGGCCTCGGGCGGCTCCTGCGGGGCGCCGCCGCACACGATGCGCCGGGCTCCGCGGTCCTGCGCACCCGGCGTCTCTACCGTGTACTCCCGGTAGTGACCGCGCCGCGCGGCAGGCAGCAGGCGCTCCCGGTTGCCAAACACCACGCCGTCCTTGCCGTGGCGGAAGGGCCCACCCCGCAGGATCGCCTGGTAGGTCGCGCGGCCCTGCGGCGGCAGCTCGGCCAGCGCCACCACGGCGCTGGCGCTGTTGTCATCGCCGCCGCGCCAACCTCGCGCCGAGGCGTCCATGCTGCCGATTCCAAGGACCAGCAGCAGGGCGGCCAGCACCAATTTGGAAAGCAAGGATGTGATCGGGGCGGTCGTCGCCATGAAGCACCAGACAAGAGAAACAGTGAGGGCCGCTCGAAGTCGCAACCCTGCGGGATTGTCCGTTAACTTCGGGTTAACCCGCAAAGCCAAGCCCGGCAGTGTGCCCGAGACACGGCCAAATAGCAAGCGCCTGCCTAGAAAATAGGCAGGCGCAAGGAAGTTTATTTCAGTGGCGTGACAGCGTCCTGTGAAAGACGCCGCAGCCTACCGCTCGACGTTGGCGTCCGCCACGGTCAGCGCCGTCATGTTGACGATGCGCCGCACCGTCGTGCTGGCCGTCAGGATGTGCACCGGCTTGGCCGCGCCCAGCAGCACCGGGCCGATGGCGATGTTGCCACCGGCGGCGGTCTTGAGCAGGTTGTACGAGATGTTGGCCGCGTCGATGTTCGGAAACACCAGCAGGTTGGCGTCGCCCGCCAGCGCGCTGTGCGGCATGATCGCGTCGCGTTGCCTGCCGTCCAGCGCGATGTCGCCGTGCATCTCGCCGTCGACCTCCAGCCAGGGCGCCTGCGCGCGCAGCAGTTCCAGCGTGGCGCGCATCTTGACGGCGCTCGCTTCGTTGCTGGTGCCGAAGTTGGAATGCGACAGCAGCGCCGCCTTGGGCTTGACGCCAAAGCGCATCATCTCCTCGGCCGCCATGGTCGTGATCTCGGCCAGCTCGGCGGCGCTCGGGTCGTAGTTGATGTGGGTGTCGACCAGGAACAGCTGGCGGTCGGGCAGCAAGAGCGCGTTCATGCAGGCGTAGATCGGCGCCTCGTGCGCGGTGGCGTTCGCGCTGCCGGACTTGCGGTTGCCGATCACCTGGTCGATGTGCTGCAGGTGCAGCTTGGTGGTGCCCCAGGTGCCGCAGATCAGCCCGTCGACCTCGCCCTTGTGCAGCAGCATGGCGCCGATCAGCGTCAGGCGCCGGCGCATCTCGATCTTGGCCATCTGCACCGTGATGCCCTTGCGTTCGGTCATGCGGTGGTAGGTCTGCCAGAAGTCGCGGTAGCGCTCGTCGTGCTCGACGTTGACCACGTCGTAGTCGAGCTCTTCCTTCAGGCGCAGGCCGAATTTCTCGATGCGCTGGGCAATGATGGCCGGACGGCCAATCAGCGTCGGGCGTGCGATGCCCTCGTCGGCCACGATCTGCACGGCGCGCAGCACGCGCTCTTCCTCGCCCTCGCTGAAGGCCACGCGCTTCTTCGTCGCGCGCCGGGCGGCGTCGAAGATCGGCTTCATGGTGGTGCCCGAGGCATAGACGAAGGTCTGCAGCTTGTCGCGGTAGGCGTCCAGGTCCTTGATCGGGCGCAGCGCCACGCCGCTGTCGGCCGCGGCCTGGGCGACGGCCGGCGCGATCTTCATCATCAGGCGCGGATCGACGGGCTTGGGGATCAGGTACTCGGGCCCGAAGGTGAGTTTCTCGCCCACATAGGCCGCGGCCACGCGCTCGCTCTGCTCGGCCTGCGCCAGTTCGGCAATCGCGTGCACTGCCGCCACTTCCATCTCGTCGGTGATGGTGGTGGCGCCCGAATCGAGCGCGCCGCGGAAGATGTACGGGAAGCACAGGACGTTGTTGACCTGGTTCGGATAGTCGGTGCGGCCGGTGGCCATGACCACGTCGCTGCGCACCGCGTGCGCGTCCTCGGGGGAGATTTCCGGGTTCGGGTTGGCCAGCGCGAAGATGACCGGGCGCGCCGCCATCTTCGCGACCATGGCGGGCTTCAAGACGCCGCCGGCCGACAGGCCCAGGAACACGTCGGCGCCTTCGATCACCTCGCTGAGCGTGCGCGCGTCGGTCGGCTGCGCGTACTGGCGCTTGTCCTCGTCCATCAGCTCGGTGCGGCCCTGGTAGACCACGCCGGCCAGGTCGGTGACGAACACGTTCTCGCGCTTCAGCCCGAGCTTGAGCAGCAGGTTCAGGCAGGCCAGCGCCGCGGCGCCGGCGCCCGAGGCGACCAGCCTGACCCGGGCGATGTCCTTGTCCACCACCTTCAGCGCATTGAGCATGGCCGCGCCCACCGTGATGGCAGTGCCGTGCTGGTCGTCGTGGAACACCGGGATCTTCATGCGCTTGCGCAGCTCGCGCTCGACGTAGAAGCAGTCCGGCGCCTTGATGTCCTCGAGGTTGATGGCGCCGAAGGTCGGTTCCAGCGCCGCCACGACCTCGACGAAGCGATCGGGGTCGGCCGCGTCGACCTCGATGTCGAAACAATCGATGCCGGCGAACTTCTTGAAGAGCACGGCCTTGCCCTCCAT
>JAQGLP010000326.1 GCA_028292835.1 Variovorax sp. | reverse complement strand
GCTCGACGCGGCGGATCTCCTCGCGGATCGCGATCATGGCTGCGATGAAGCGCTCGATCTCCTCCAGCGTTTCACTCTCCGTCGGCTCCACCATCAGCGTGCCGGGCACCGGGAAGCTGAGGGTCGGGGCATGGAAGCCGTAGTCGATCAGGCGCTTGGCGACGTCCTCGGCGGTGACGCCGCTCGACTCCTTGAGCGGGCGCAGGTCCAGGATGCACTCGTGCGCGACGTGGCCGTTCGGGCTGGCGTAGAGCGTGGGGTAGTGGTCCTTCAGGCGCGCGCTGATGTAGTTGGCGGAGAGGATCGCGGTTTCGGTGGCCGCCATGAGGCCCTCGGCGCCCATCATGCGGATGTACATCCAGCTGATGGGCAGCACGCCGGCGTTGCCCAGTGGCGCTGCGGAAACGGCCCCCACGCTGGCCACGGCGTGCGCTGCGCCGGCCCCCGCCGTCGCATGGCCGGGCAGGAACGGCACCAGGTCTTCCACCACGCACACCGGCCCGACACCCGGCCCGCCGCCGCCGTGCGGGATGCAGAAGGTCTTGTGCAGGTTCAGGTGGCTCACGTCGCCGCCGAACTCGCCGGGCGCGGCGACGCCGACCAGCGCGTTCATGTTGGCGCCGTCCACGTAGACGCGGCCACCGTGCGAATGCACCAGCTCGCACAGCTCCTTCACGCGGGTCTCGAACACGCCGTGCGTGCTGGGGTAGGTGATCATCACGCAGGCGAGGCGCTCGCTGTGCTTCTCGCAGGCGCGTTGGAGGTCGTCCAGGTCGACGTTGCCCTGCGCGTCGCAGGCCGTGACGACCACCCGCATTCCCACCATCTGCGCGCTGGCCGGGTTGGTGCCATGGGCCGAGGAGGGGATCAGGCAGATGTCGCGCTGCGTATCGCCACGCGATTCGTGGAACGCCTTGATCGCCAGCAGCCCGGCGTACTCGCCCTGCGAGCCGGCGTTGGGCTGCAGGCTGACGCCGGCATAGCCGGTGGCCTCGCACAGCCAATCGCACAGTTGGCTGTCGAGTTCGGCATAGCCCCGAAGCTGCTCGGCCGGCGCGAACGGGTGGATGTTCGCGAACTCGGGCCAAGTGATCGGGATCATCTCGCTGGTCGCGTTGAGCTTCATGGTGCAGCTGCCCAGCGGGATCATGCTGCGGTCGAGCGACAAGTCCTTGTCGCTCAGGCTGCGGATGTAGCGCAGCATGGCGGTTTCGCTCTTGTGGGTGTTGAACACCGGGTGCATCAGGAAGGCGCTGGTGCGGCGCAGCGCCTCGGGCAGGCGCAGCGGCGCCGTGTCGGCCAGCAGTTCGAAGTGCGGCACGGGCGTGCCGGCCGGCGCGAACAACGTCCAGAGCAGTTCGACGTCCTCGCGCGTGGTGGTTTCGTCGAGCGAAATTCCCAGGTGATGCTGCAGCCCCTGGCGCAGGTTGACGCCCGCCGCCTGCGCGCGCTCGACGATGGCGTGGGTGTCGTCGCCGGTGCCGACCGTGAGCGAATCGAAGGCCGTCGTGTTGACGATCGCGCGCCCCATCTGCTCCAGCCCCTGCGCCAGCACGGCCGTGAGCGCCGCCACGCGCTGCGCGATGCGCGTGAGCCCGGCCGGGCCGTGGTAGACGGCGTACATGCTCGCGATCACCGCCGGCAGCACCTGCGCCGTGCAGATGTTGGAGGTTGCCTTCTCGCGCCGGATGTGCTGCTCGCGCGTCTGCAGCGCCAGCCGCAAGGCCGGCGCGCCGTGCGCATCGACGCTGACGCCGACCAGCCGGCCGGGCAGCGAGCGCTTGAACTCGTCGCGGCACGCCAGGTACGCCGCGTGCGGCCCGCCGTTGCACATCGGCATGCCGAAGCGCTGGGTGGTGCCACACACGATGTCGGCGTCCCACTCGCCGGGCGGCGCCAGCAGCGTGAGCGCCAGCAGGTCGGCCGCCACGCAGAACGCCGCGCCGCACTGGTGCGCGTGGCCGGCCAGCGGGCGCAGGTCGTGCACCTGGCCGGTGGTGGCCGGGTACTGCGCCAGTGCGCCGAAGAATTCGCAGCTCGCCATCAGGTGCGGCAGCGTCTCCGACGCGGTGCTGACCTTGATCTCGATGCCCAGCGGCGCGGCGCGCGTGCGCAGCACCTCGAGGGTCTGCGGATGGCAGTCGCCGGCGACCAGGAACACGTTGCTCTTGCTCCTGACGCTGCGCTTGGCGAGCGTCATGGCCTCGGCCGCGGCGGTCGCCTCGTCGAGCATCGACGCGTTGGCGATCGCCATGCCGGTGAGGTCGCACACCATGGTCTGGAAATTGAGCAGCGCCTCCAGGCGGCCCTGCGAGATCTCGGCCTGGTAGGGCGTGTAGGCGGTGTACCAGGCGGGGTTCTCCAGCACGTTGCGCAGGATGACGGCCGGCGTGTGCGTGCCGTAATAGCCCTGCCCGATGAAGCTGCGCGCCACCTTGTTCCTGGCGGCGATCGCCCTGAGTTCGGCCAGCGCGTCGGCTTCGGACACGGGGGGCGGCAGCCGCATGGGGTGCGAGCGGCGGATGGCCGGCGGCACGATACCGTCGATCAGTTCCTCGCGCGTGGCCGAGCCGATCGCCGGCAGCATGCGCGCCTCGTCGGCGGTTTCGATGCCGATGTGGCGCCGGATGAATTCTTCGGCGTTCTCGAGTTCTCGCAGGGAGGGCAGGGCGTTCGTCGGCATGGCTGTGGTTCGGGTCTCGGTGATCTCAGGCTTCGCTGGTGAACTTGTCGTAGGCGGGAGCGTCCATCAGCGCGTCGAACTCGGTGACATCGCTCGGCTTGACCTTGAAGAACCAGCCCTGGCCCAGCGGGTCGCTGTTGGCCAGCGACGGGTCGGCACGCAGCGCCTCGTTGACCTCGGTGACCTTGCCCGACATTGGCATCAGCACGTCGGCCGCCGCCTTGACCGACTCGACCACGCCGGCCACCTCACCCTGCGCGAAGGTGGCGCCGATCTCGGGCAGCTCGACGAACACCACGTCGCCCAGCGCGTC
>JAQGLP010000222.1 GCA_028292835.1 Variovorax sp. | reverse complement strand
AGCCCGGCTCGTGCAGGTGCGTGCAGTTGTAGAACTTGCACTGCGTCGCATGCTCGGCGATGTCGGGCATCAGGTGGGCCAGCTGCATCGGCTCGATGTGCCGCAGGCCGAACTCCTGGAAGCCGGGGGAGTCGATGATCGCGGTCTGGCTCGCCTTGTCGACCCAGTACCAGCTGGTGCTGGTCGTGGTGTGCTTGCCCGAGTTGAGCGCCTGCGAAATCTCGCCGGTGAGCGCCAGCGCGCCGGGCACCAGCAGGTTGATCAGCGTGCTCTTGCCCGCGCCCGAGGGGCCGAGCACCAGCGTGGTCTTGCCCGCGAGCAGCTTCAGCAGGGCGGCGCGGTCCACCTCGCCGGAGGCGGTGAGGGACAGCGGCAGCACGCCGTGGTGCATGTGGCGGTAGGGCGCCAGCCGCGTCCAGGCGCGTTCGAAGGGCGCCACCAGGTCGCTCTTGTTGAGCGCGATGACCGGCGCGATGCGCTCGGCCTCGGCGGCGATCAGCGCGCGCGCCAGCTGGCTTTCGGAGAACTCGGGCTCGGCGGCGATCAGGATCAGCACCTGGTCGAGATTGGCGGCGAACGACTTGGTGCGGATCTCGTCCTGCCGGTAGAAAAGGTTGCGCCGCGCATCGACCTGCTCGATCGTGCCCTCGTCCTCGCTGGCCTGCCAGCGCACCCGGTCGCCGACCACCGTCTGGCTTTTCTTGCCGCGCGGGTGGCAGATTACGCGCTCGCCCTCGGGCGTCTCGACCACGCAGTGCCGGCCGTGGCTGGCGACCACGATGCCGGTGCGCAGGGCCGCCATGTCGGAGGCGTTGCCGCTGCGTTGCCTGGCCACCGGCGCGCCCATGCGGCTCAGGAGGCCACCGCCAGCAGCGCGTCGGCGCGCGCCGCGCAGTCGAAATCGCTGGCCGAGAGGCCGCCGACGTCGTGCGTGTTGAAGCGCACCACGCAGCGCCCGTAGTGCACCGACAGGTCGGGGTGGTGGTCCTGCGTGTGCGCGATGAAGGCCAGCGCGTTGACGAAGGCGATGGTCTCGAAATAATTGCCGAAGGTGAAGGTCTTCTCGATCGCCACGTCGGCGCCGTCGCCCGTGAGCCGCCAACCATCGAGGCGCGCCAGGCCGGCGACGATCTCGGTGGCGCTCGATGCGCGGCGCGGCTGGTTCTTCCAGTCGGTGGGTTTCAGCATGCTGGTCATGGGCGTTGCGCCAAGGCGATCGGGTGAGGGCAAGGGGGCAGGGCGGGCTCAGGCCGCGGCCAGGCGCGCCAGCCGCTCGGAAGCGGGTGGATGCGAGTAGTAGAAGCGCACGAACACCGGGTCGGGCGTGAGCGTCGAGGCGTTGTCCTGGTAGAGCTTGAGCAGCGCACGCGACAGGTCGGCGCCGCTGGTCTGCGCGACCGCATAGGCGTCGGCCTCGAACTCGTGCCGGCGCGACACCAGCGCGGAGAGGGGCGCCACGAAAAAGCCGAACACCGGCAGCGCGCTCATGAACAGCAGCAGCGCCAGCGCGTCGTTCGGTGCGCCGGGTGCCAGGTTCGGCTGCACGCCGAGGCCGTTGTAGAACCACACGCGCGTCGCCAGCCAGCCCAGCAGCCAGAAGCCCGCCAGGCTCAGCGCGAACATCGCCGCCAAGCGCTTGGCGATGTGGCGGTGCCTGAAGTGGCCCAGCTCGTGCGCCAGCACCGCCTCGACCTCGGGCGCGTCGAGCTGACGCAGCAGGGTGTCGTAGAACACCACGCGCTTGGCCGGCCCGAAGCCCGTGAAATACGCGTTGGCGTGGGCGCTGCGCGTGCTGCCGTCCATCACGAACAGGCCCTTGGCCGCGAAGCCGCAGCGCTGCATCAGCGCCGTCACGCGGGTCTTGAGCGCCTCGTCGGCCAGCGGCTTGAATTTATTGAACAGCGGAGCGATGAAGGTCGGGTAGACCACCATCAGCAGCAGGTTGAACGCCATCCACGCGCCCCAGGCCCACAGCCACCAGAATGCGCCCGCGGCGCCCATCAGCCACAGGATGAGCGCGGCGATCGGCAGGCCGACGACGATGCCCACCAACATCGACTTGAGGCCGTCGGCCAGCCACAGCCGCCAGGTCATCTTGTTGAAGCCGAAGCGCTCCTCCAGCACGAAGGTCTGGTAGAGCGTGAACGGCAGCGCCAGCAGCCCGCCGATCAGCGCGAAGGCGGCCAGCAGCGCCAGTTGCTGCGCCATGCCGCTGCCCAGCAGCGCGAGTAGCGCACGGTTGAGCAGGTCGAGCCCGCCCAGCAGCGTCCAGCCGAGCAGGGTGACCGCCGCCCACGTCAGCTCGAGCAGGCCGAGGCGGGCCTTGGCGATGGTGTAGTCGGCTGCCTTCTGGTGCGAGGCGAGCGTGATGGTTGCGGCGAACGCGGCCGGCACGGCGCCGCGGTGCCGCGCCACGTGCCGTATCTGGCGCGAAGCCAGCCAGAATTTGACGGCGAGGCCCACGCACAGCGCGGCCGTGAAGGCGAGGGTGAAATAGAGCGAAGAGGACATATCCGGTACGGCTGGCGAGTTTAGGCCATCGGTAACAATCGGCCGATGCCCCAAGCCATTGACCCGACCTCCGCCGCGCCTTCCGCCCCGGCCGCGCCGACCCTGAAGAAAAGCGACCAGAACCTCGTCTGGCTCGACTGCGAGATGACCGGGCTCGATCCGGAGAAGGA
>JAQGLP010000181.1 GCA_028292835.1 Variovorax sp. | reverse complement strand
GCACCTGCACCGGATGCTCGACGAGATCCAGGTCAAGAACGGCTGGAACAAGCCCACGCCGTCGCTGTACCCTCAGCCCAAGCAGCGCTTCGTTCCGGCGCAGTGGCATTATGCCGACGCGCGCGCGGCGCTGCACGCGGCCGCCCGCCTCGTCGGCACCGAATGGGCCGAACGCCGCAACCTGATCCTCGCCAACCCGGTCGAGGGCAACGACTACCCGACCGTGACCACGCTGGTCGCGGCCTACCAGATGGTCAAGGGCGGGGAGGCCGCGCGCAGCCACCGCCACACGCCCAACGCGATGCGCGTGGTGGTCGAGGCGGCGCCCGGCACCTTCACCATCGTCCACGGCGTGAACGTGCCGATGGAGCCGGGCGACGTGCTGCTCACGCCGAACTGGAGCTTCCACGGCCACGACAACCGCAGCGCCGTCGACGCCTACTGGATCGACATCCTCGACGCGCCGCTGGTACAACTGCTGGGCCCGATGTTCTTCGAGCATCACCCCGACCAGGTCGAGCGCACCGACAAGGTCGACGCCGCGAGCCCGATGCGCTTCGCGCTGCGCGACTACAGGCCGCGGCTGCTGGCGGCGCCCGAGGTCCACCCCGGCGTGCGCACGCTCGAACTCGGCCCGCCGACGCTCGACACCTTCGACCGCGTGGCCGTGCACCTTGAGGCGGGCAGCGACTGGCAGGTGCCGCAGAGCACGGCCAACCAGATCTTTATCGTGGTCGAAGGCGAGGGCAGCTCGACCATCGGCGAGCGACGTTTCGAATGGGGGCGCGGCGACGTGATCGCGGCGCCGAGTTGGATCGCGCAGCGGCATCAGGCGACCGCCAACGCGATCCTGGTGCGCATGTCGGACGCCCCCGTGATGAAGGCCCTTCGCTGGCTGCGCTCGGGCGCGCCGCCGCCCTGACCGGCGACACGCCCTCGAGGCCCGTTTCTTTTTTCGTCCTCCATGCCAGGCCCGGCGGCCGGCAGGAGCCCGCACGCCTGAGTTGAACGAATACACGGAGACACCCATGAGCATCACCCTGCAACTTGCCGAGTTCGCCATCGAGACGCGACACGACGACATTCCCGAACCCGTGCGCAGAGCGGCCAAGCTGCTGCTGCTGGACACCGTCGGCTGCGCCATCGGCGCCGTGCCGACCGATCCCGGCCTGGCGGTGCGCCGCATGGTCGAGCGCAGCGGCACGGGAGGCCCGGCGAGCGTGCTCGGCACCGGCCAGAAGACCTCGGTGGCCACGGCCGCATGGGCCAACGGACGCCTGGGCAACGTGCTCGACATGGACGAGTGCTACAAGGTGCAGGGTCACCACGCGCAGGCCAGCCTCGGCGCCGCGCTGGCGCTGGCCGAGGAGCAGGGACGCGACGGCAAGACGCTGCTGACCGCGTTCACGATGGGCTTCGAGGTGGGCGTGCGGCTGGGCAACTTTCTCACCCCGCGCGTCACGGTCGACGAGCAGGGCCGCACCAAGGGATGGACCGGGCTCGTGGGGCCGGGGCAGGGCGTGCACGCCGCCTGCACGGCGGCGTCGCGCCTCATCGGCGCTACGCCTTCGGAGCTTGCCGATGCGTTCGGCAACTGCGCGCAGTACATGGTGGGACGCGACTGGTCGCGCCAATGGGGCCGCGACACCGACCTGGGCACCCTCAAGTACGCCGACACGGGCTGGAACGCGCAGGGCGGGCTGATGGCCGCGTGGCATGCGCGCGAGGGGATCCGCGGCATCCGCAACATATTCGACACCGACAGCTATGCGCAGGTGTTCCAGGGCGCGATCCTCGACCCCGAGGCGATGCTCGCGAACCGCGGCACCGACTGGTACCTGCCCGGAACCTCGATCAAGTTCTGGCCGTGCTGCCGCTGGATCCACTACGCGCTCACCGCCTTCGACGAGGTGGTGCGTCGCAACGAGCTGCGGCCCGAAGAGATCGAGTCCATCGACCTGCGCTCCTTTCCGATGATTCCGTACCCGCGCTTCTCGGACGGCGGCGATCCGCCGAACCTGGTCGCCGCGACCTTCAGCTTCGCGCATGCAGCGGCGATGGTGGCGCTCGGCGTGCCGGCAGGGCCCGAATGGTTCAGCGACCAGAACATGAGCGGCGCGGCCGGGCGTGCGATGCGCCGCAAGGTGCGCCTGGGCAACGAGGAAAAGGGCTACGACCCCAAGACCTGGGGCCTCGAGCAGCAGGTGCTGAAGGTGCCGTCGCGCGCCGTGGTGCGTGCACGTGGACGCGAGTTCGGCGCCGAGAGCGACTTCGCCTTCGGCGACACTTGGGACGGCGCGCCGCGCTACACCGAGCAGGACGTGTTCGACAAGTTCAGGCGCATGGCGCGCACGCAGGCGCCGCTGTCGCAGCGCTGGGATGCGCGCATCGATGAACTGATCGAGATGGTCATGCACCTCGAAGACCTGGCCGACGTGCGCGTGCTAACGCGCGCGCTGGACCCGGCGTGCTGAAACCGCAAGGAGCAGTCATGAGCTATCCCGTCCGCACTGTTTTCCTGCGCGCCTTCCTGGCCGTGGCCCTGCTCGCCACCGCCGCGCTGCATGCGCACGCCGCCGACGA
>JAQGLP010000178.1 GCA_028292835.1 Variovorax sp. | reverse complement strand
GGCGATGCAACCGGTGATCGCGCGCGCCGGCGTGCTGGACATCACCCTCTTCGCCAGCGCCGATGCGGTGCTCTCGGGCGAAGGCAACCCGCTCGCGATCCGGTTGAATGCCTCCAACCTGCAAGGCGGCGCGGCCGTGGCGCGCGTGATCGCCCATACTTTCAAGGCCAAGCGCATCGCGTTTTTGACCGAAAACGATGCCTACGGCATCGGTACCCAGGCCTCGATCGAAGCCGAACTCAAGCGGCTCGACCACCCTTACGAGAAGGTCGCCGAAGAGAAATTTCCCTTCGTGCAGGCCGACTTCCGCATTCCTCTCACCAACGTGCGTGCGGCGACGCCCGACGTGACGGTGGCCATCAACGCCAACGAAGGTCTGGGCATGCCCGCCATCCTGCGGCAGTTCAAGCAGAGCCGGGTGCCTGGCGAACTGCTGGCCGCGCTGGGCACGGTGGCGCCGAGCGTGATCTCGGTTGCGGGTGAAGCCGCCAATGGCGTGTCAGGCGTCGACATTTACTTTCCCGATGTCGAACCCTTCGCCTCCGACCCGATGAACAGGAAATTCGTCGAGCGCACTCAGGCGATGTTCAAGAAAACGCCGGACAAGTTCATGGCGGTCGGCGCCGCAGCGCTGCAGTTGTGGGCCATGTCGGCCAACGAGCTCAAGACGCTCGACCGCGAGGCGTTGGCCAAACGCATCCGCGGCGGCAGCTTCAAGGGCACGGTGTTTGGCAATGTGAGCTTTGCTGCCAACGGGCAGTTGCAGTTGCCCGCCCATGCATTCAAGGTGCGCGACGGCCAAATCGTCGTGCGCAAGTAAGGCCCGCCAGCGGGATCGTTCAACAAAAGAGCAGAAGACAAACATGAAGCAGATTCGAAAACTGATTGTTGCCGCGGGCCTCGGCCTCGGCCTTTGCACCCTGGCGCAGGCGCAGGCCTCCATCAAGGTCGGCACCATCTTCCCGCTCTCGGGCGGCGCCGGGCCCCAGGGCCAGCACGTGACACAGGCGATTCAGGCGATGGCCGCCGTCATCAACGAAGGCGGCGGCGTGCTGGGCCGCAAGATCGAGATCGTCTCGCGCGACGACGAGTCGACGCCGGCCGTGGGCGTTTCGCGCGCGACCGACCTCGTGAGCGCGGGCGTGTCGGTGATCATCGAAGGCTGGAACAGCCCGGTCACGCTCGCCATGCAGCCCGTGATCGCGCGCGCCGGCGTGCTCGACATCACGGCGGTGTCGAAGGCCGATCCGATCCTGTCGGGCGAGGGCAACCCGCTCGCCGTGCGCCTGAACAGCTCGAACACGCAGGACGGCGCAGTCATTGCGAACTACATCGCCAAGGTCGCGAAGGTCAAGCGCGTAGCTTTCCTCACCGAGAACGACGCCTACGGCAACGGCGCCCAGGAGTCGATCGAGAGTGAACTCAAGAAGATGGGTTACGCCTACGAGAAGGTGGCCGAAGAGAAGTTTCCGTTCGCGCAGGCGGACTTTCGCGTGGCATTGACCAACGTGCGTGCGGCCAACCCCGAGATCACGATCGCCGTTAACGCCAACGAGGGTCTGGGCATGCCGGCGATCATCCGGCAGGCCAAGCAGTCGCGCTTGCCGGGCGCGCTCGTCGCGGCCGTGGGCACGGTCGCGCCCAGCGTCATCGAGGTGGCGGGCGAGGCGGCCAATGGGCTGGTCGGCGCCGACATCTACTTTCCTCAGGTCGAACCCTTTGCCTCGAACGCAGCCAACCAGCGCTTCGTCGCCAAGACGCAGGAGCTCTACAAGTACACGCCGGACAAGTACATGGCGCTCGGCGCCACCTCGCTGCAGGTCTGGGCGATGGCGGCCAACGAACTCAAGACGCTCGAGCGCGAGCCGATCGCCAAGCGCATCCGCGGCGGCAGCTTCAAGGGCACCGTGATGGGCGACATCACCTTCGAACCCAACGGTCAGCTCCTGTCCAAGCACTACCTCTTCACCGTGCAGGATCGCAAGATCGCGGTGGGCAAGTAAGCGCGGCGAGGTCCACGAGATGCAGAGCACCACGTCGATCGATCCCGCAGCAGCCGCAGCCGTCAATCCCTTGGGGTCTGGCGAGGGTGCACTCCTGCCGGCCCTGCGGGTGGAAGGGCTCGGCGTGCGCTACGGCGCCCTGGTCGCGCTCGAAGGCGTGAGCTGGGAGGTCTTCCCGGGCGAGCTGCTGGGCATCATCGGCCCCAACGGCGCTGGCAAGAGCTCCTGCTACGACGCTGTGACCGCGATGGTCCGGCGCTCGGGGCGCGTGAGCCTCCAGACGCGAGATATCACGGCCGTGCCGCCCTATGGCCTGGCCGCGCTCGGCGTGAAGCGCGCGTTCCAGCAGAACGCGTTCTTCGACGACCTCAGCGTGCTCGACAACTTCGTGGCCGTACTCGGCGAGCATGCCTATGCCGGACTGGCGGCCAGCGTGCTGAACCCGCTGGCGGCGGCCCGCCGGCGCAACGGCGCCAAGGCGCTGGCCGCAGGCCAACTCGAACGCTTCGGCGTTCCGGCCGCGTACCACGCGCAAAGCCCCAAGGAAATCCCCTACGGCGTGCAGCGAATGCTGTCGATCGCGCTGGCCTACGGACGTGGCGCCGACGTGCTGCTCCTTGACGAGCCGGCCGCCGGGCTCGGCGGCGAGGACATGGCGGCGCTCGTGCGCCTGCTGGCCGAACTCAAGCGCGAGGGCGTGGCCCTGGTGGTGATCGAACACCACATGGAGCTCATCATGGCTGTGGCCGACCGCATCTGCGTGCTCGACCTTGGCAAGCAACTCGCCTACGGCACGCCGGCAGAGATCCAGCGCGATCCGCGGGTGCGTGAAGCCTACCTGGGCAAGCCGCAATGACATCCCATCAAGACAACCCTGCCGCGGTGCTGCAGGTGCGCGGCCTTCGTGTCGCCTATGCTGGCATCCGGGCGGTCGCGCTCGATGCGCTGGACGTTGCGCGAGGCGAGATCGTCGGCGTGATCGGCGCCAATGGTGCGGGCAAGTCCACGCTCGTCAACGCATTGGCGGGCTGGTCGCGCGGCGATCCGCACGTGACCGGCGAAATCACGCTGGCCGACCGGCGCATCGACACCCGGCCGACGCACGAGCGCATTCGCGCCGGGCTGTTGCTGGTGCCGGAAGGACGGCTCGTGTTTTCGCGCATGACGGTGGAGGACAACCTCTCGACCGCCTTCGTGCCGGTCTCGGCGCCGGGCCGGCGCGTGTATGGGCGCAACGAAATCTACGAACTCTTTCCGCGCCTGAAGGAACGCCGCGCGCATCTGGGCGCGCAACTCTCGGGGGGCGAGCGCCAGATGCTCGGCATTGGGCGCGCGCTCATGATGGGCCCGCAGGTGCTGCTGCTCGACGAGCCCTCGATCGGCCTCGCGCCGATGCTGGTGTCGCAGGTGCTTCAGACCATGCGCACGCTGGCGCGCTCCGGCCTGTCGATTCTGCTGGTGGAGCAGAACGTGCGGGCGGCCATGGAAGTGGTCGACCGCCTGGTGCTGCTCGAGCGCGGCCGCGTGGTGCTCGAAGGCCCAGCCGCCCAACTTGGCGACGATCCGCGCATCGCACAGGCCTACCTCGGAACCCACGCCGCATGAACCTCGCACAACAACTCATCAACGGCATCGTGCTCGGCCACACCTATGCGCTGGTCGCGATCGGCTGGACGCTGCTGCTGGGCGTCGCCCGGCTGGTCAACTTCGGCCACGGCCAACTCTACATGCTCGGCGCCTTTGTCACCTGGTGGGCGGTGACCAAGGCCGGCGTGCCCTACGGCCTGGCACTGCCGCTCGCGATGGCGGTGGGCGCCGCCTTCGGCCTGCTGCTGCAGCGCGTGATGCTGCGTGCCACCTTCGAGCAGAACCTGGTGTCGATCATGATCATGACGCTCGGCTTCGGCTACGTCCTGCATGGCGTGGCGGCGCTGGTGTTCGGCTCGACGGGCCAGATCTTGGAGACCGCGCTATCGCAAAAGGAAATCGACGTCGGCGAGCTCTGGCTCACCTGGCAGGATGCGGCGATCGTCGTCGCGGCGATCGTGGTGTTCGTGGGCCTCAAATGGACGCTCGACCGCACGCGCGTCGGCCGGCTGGTGCGCATGGTCGCGGAAGACCCGAAGCTCGCGCAACTCGCCGGCATCAACGTGCGGCGCGTGTACTACGGCGTCTTCGCCTTCGAGGGCGCGGCCGTGGCCTTCGCGGCCGGCATGGTCGCGCCGCGCACGCCGATTCTCACTTCGATGGGTTTCGAGGAAGTCATCATGACTTTCGTGGTGGTGGTGGTCGGCGGCATCGGCAGCGTGACCGGCAGCTATTTCGCCGGTGTCGGGCTCGGCATCTTCACGGCGCTCTTCGGCGCGCTGGTGTCGCCGGCCTACACCACGGCGGCCGCGTTCGCCCTGCTCATTGCGCTGCTGGTGCTGCGGCCCGGCGGCCTGAGTGCCGGCGCCGCCGGGGGAGCACACTGATGGCCCGCCTGTCGATGCAACGTGCCGTGCTTCCGCTCGTCGCGGTGGCGGTGCTGTTCGCGCCGACGCTCCTCGGCGGCGGCGCCTCGGTCTACAGCGCCGCGGTGCTGATCGCGATCCTGGCCGTGATGTCCTACGGGCTCGACGTGATCGTGTCCGATCTCGGCGAGGTGAGCCTGGGCCACACGGTCTTCTTCGCGGTCGGCGCCTACGCCACGGCGCTGCTGTCGACACGCGCCGGCTTCGGCGCATGGAGCACGCTGGCCGCATCGATCGCGATCGCGTTGCTCTCCGCCGCGGTGATCGGCGCGGTCACGCTGCGGTTGCGCGAGTTCGTGTTCTCGCTGGTGACCTACGCGGTGGCGGTGGTGGCGATGTCGCTGGCGGCGAACTGGTCCTTCCTGGGCGGCTCCGACGGCGTGCGCGGCCTGCCGATGTTCGACCTGTCCTTCGCCGGGTTCACGCTCATCGCTCGCACCGACCGCGAGCTGTGGCCCTATGCCTTCGGCATGCTGGTCACCGCAATCTACCTGGTCGACCGCTTCCGTCATTCGCGGCTCGGTGCGGCGGCGATCATGACGCACCTGAACCCGCGCCTCGCGACCATTGGCGGCATCGATCCGGCGCGCGTCCGGCTGCAGGTGTTTCTGTTCTCCGCGCCTATCACGGCCACCGCCGGTTGGCTCTATGCCTATCAGCGCGCCTACGTCAGCGCCGACATCCTCGAGACCTACTTCCTGATCCTGATGCTTACGGCCGTGATCCTGGCAGGCCGACGCCAGCTGCTCGGCCCGCTCTTCGCGACCGCGCTGGTGCTGGTGCAGGAGAAGTTCTTCTCGCTCGGCGGCTACATCGACAAGATCATCCTTGGCAGCGTGCTGGTGCTGATCCTCGCCTTTTTCCCGCAGGGGCTGATGGGCCTTGTCCGTCCTCTCGCCCGCCTGTTCCACTCGGGCGC
>JAQGLP010000176.1 GCA_028292835.1 Variovorax sp. | reverse complement strand
AGTTCGCCCAGCGGCGCGAGTGGACGCACGAAGGCGAGCTTGAATGGTGGGTCACGGCGCTCGAGGGCCACCGCGGCGTGCAGCGCCTGGTGCGCGAGCTCAACCGTGTCTACCGCGCCCAGTCTGCGCTGCACCAGCTCGACTTCTCGCCCGAGGGTTTCGAGTGGATGGCAGCCGACGACGCCGACGCCAGCGTGTTCGCGTTCCTGCGCAAGCCGCGCGACCCCGACCGTGCTTCGACGCTGCTGGTCGTGTGCAACCTGACCCCGCTGCCGCGCACCAACTACCTGCTGGGCGTGCCGACCGCCGGCTTCTGGCGGGAAATCATCAACAGCGACGCGGTCGAGTTCGACGGCTCGGGCTGGGGCAACCTGGGCGGCGTCGAAGCCACGCCGGTGCGCTCGCACGGGCGTGCGCACTCGGTCTGCCTGAGCCTGCCGCCGCTGTCCACCCTGATCCTGGAACACGTGCCCCATGCCTGAGATTGAAACGCCTTCCACCGACGCCGCCACCGCCACCACGCCGATCGCCGGGACGGAGGGCCGCGTGCGCGCCGTCATCGATGCGGTGCTGCCCGGAGTCGATGGCGGCCGCTTTCCGGTCAAGTGCGTGGCGGGCGAGCGTTTCACGGTCACCGCGCACTGCTTCACCGACGGGCACGACGTGCTGCGCGTCATGCTGCGCTGGTGCGCGGACGCTGACGAGGCGGGTGAGATCCCCGCGCGCGAAGTGCCAATGGTCATGCTGGGCAACGACGAGTGGCAGGCCCATTTCACGCCGCCGGCGCCCGGCCGCTACCGCTACGGTATCGCCGCCTGGGTCGATCCGTTCGAGTCCTGGCGCCACGAACTAACGCGGCGTGTCGACGCCGACGACATCCGCATCGCGGCGCAGGTCGGCGCCATCGAGATCGCCGCTGCCGCCGGGCGCGCCGAGGGCGACGACCGGGCCACGCTGGCCGCTTGGTCGCGGGCGCTCGAGCAGGCGGCACGGCAGCACGCCGATGCCGCGACCCTCAAGGCGCTCGCGCTCGACGAGCCGCTGGCCGAACTGGCCGCACGCTACCCGGACCGCCGGTTCGAGGCGCTTTCGGCCGAGTTGCCCCTGGTGGCCGACCGCGAGCGCGCGCGCTTCAGCACCTGGTACGAACTGTTTCCGCGCTCGGCGTCGCCGGTGCCGGGCCGGCACGGCACCTTCCAGGATGTCGAGGCGCGGCTGCCCGCCATCGCGCAGATGGGCTTCGACGTGCTGTACTTCCCGCCCATCCATCCGATCGGGCGCGTCAACCGCAAGGGCCGCAACAACGCACTGGTGGCGCAGCCGGGCGATGTCGGCAGTCCCTGGGCCATCGGCGCGGCCGAAGGGGGGCACAAGGCCATCCTGCCCGAGCTGGGCACGGCGCAGGAATTCCGGCGGCTGGTGGGCGCCGCCACGGCGCTGGGGCTGGAGATCGCGCTCGACATCGCGTTCCAGTGCGCACCCGACCACCCTTATGTGAAGGAGCATCCGGACTGGTTCCGCTGGCGTCCCGACGGCACCGTGCAGTACGCCGAGAACCCGCCCAAGAAGTACCAGGATATCTACCCGTTCAATTTCGAGTGCGACGACTGGCGGGCGCTGTGGGCCGAACTCAAGAGCGTGCTGGACCATTGGGTGGGCGAGGGCGTGCGCATCTTCCGTGTCGACAATCCCCACACCAAGGCCTTCGCGTTCTGGGAATGGGCCATCACGGAAGTGCGGCGCGCGCACCCGGATGTGATCTTCCTGGCCGAGGCCTTCACCCGCCCCAAGGTGATGCATCGCCTGGCCAAGCTGGGATTCACGCAGTCCTATACCTATTTTACTTGGCGCAACACGAAGCAGGAGCTGACCGAGTACTTCACCGAACTCGCCCACGGTCCCGGCGTCGATTACTTCCGCCCCAACGTCTGGCCCAACACGCCCGACATCCTGCACGAGCAGTTGCACAGCGGCGTGCCCGCCATGTTCATGTCGCGCCTGGTGCTGGCGGCCACGCTCTCGGCCAACTACGGCATCTATGGGCCGGCGTACGAACTGCTCGAGCACCTGCCGCGCGGCGCCGGCAGCGAGGAGTACCTGGATTCCGAGAAGTACCAGCTGCGCCACTGGAACCACGCGAGCCCGTACAGCCTGGCCGCGTTCATCGCGCGCGTGAACGCCATCCGTCACGCCCATCCCGCCTTGCAGGCCAATGGCAGCCTGCGCTTCCTGCCGGTGGACAACGACCAGTTGATCGGCTACGCCAAGGCGTCCGACGACGGCCTCGACGTGATCGTGACAGTGGTCAACCTGGACCCTTACAACGTGCAGTCGGGCTGGCTGGAGCTGGATCCGGCCTCGGTCGGCGTCGATCCCGGACAGGAGTTCCAGGTGCACGACCTGCTGAGCGACCAGCGCTTTGCCTGGCAGGGCGGGCACCACTTCATCCGGCTCGATCCGCACATCGTGCCGGCGCACATCCTCGCCGTGCGGCGGCACCTGCGCGACGAGCGCGACTTTGCGTATTTCCTCTGAGGACGAATCGCCGATGAATGCACCCGTGCCCAACCTGGTCCTGGAGACCGCCGAGATCGACGACAGCGACGACCCGCAGTGGTACCGCGACGCCGTCATCTACCAGCTCAACGTCAAGGCGTTCTTCGACACCGACAACGACGGCATGGGCGATTTCAAGGGTGTGACGGCCAAGCTCGACTACGTGAAGGAACTCGGCGTCAACACCATCTGGCTGATGCCGTTCTATCCGTCGCCCTTGCGCGACGACGGCTACGACATCGCCGAGTACGAGGACGTGCACCCGCAGTACGGCACGCTGGCGGACTTCAAGGAGATGCTGGCCGAGGCGCACAAGCGGGGCCTGCGCGTCATCACCGAACTGGTCATCAACCACACCTCGATCGATCACCCGTGGTTCAAGGCGGCGCGCATGGCGCCACCCGGCTCGCCCGAGCGCGATTTCTACGTCTGGAGCGACACCGACCAGCTCTACCAGGGCACGCGCATCATCTTCACCGACACCGAGACCTCCAACTGGGCCTGGGATCCCGTCGCCCAGCAGTTCTACTGGCACCGCTTCTTCAGCCACCAGCCCGACCTCAACTTCGACAACCCGGCCGTGCACAAGGCGGTGTTCGACGTGCTGGACTTCTGGATGGAGTCGGGCGTCGACGGGCTGCGTCTCGACGCGGTGCCGTACCTCTACGAGCG
>JAQGLP010000175.1 GCA_028292835.1 Variovorax sp. | reverse complement strand
CTGGATCATGAAGGCGTTGACCATCACCAGGTCGCCCAGCGTCATGCGGCCCTCGACCACGCCCGAGGTGGCGCGCCACAGCATCAGCACCAGGCTGACGGCGATCAGCAGCTGCTGGCCGGTGTTGAGCATGGAGAGCGTGCGCTGGCTCTTGATGGCGGCCTTGCGGTAGCGCTGCAGGCTCGCGTCGTAGCGCTCGGCCTCGAAGTTCTCGTTGTTGAAATACTTGACGGTCTCGTAGTTCAGCAGCGAATCGACCGCGTGGCTCTGCGCCACCGAGTCGAGTTCGTTCATGTGGCGGCGGAACTGCGTGCGCCACTCCGTCACCGTGACGGTGAAGGTGATGTAGAACACCAGCGCGATGCCGGTGATCCAGACGAAGAGCGCGTCGAACTTCACGCCCAGGATCGTCAGCACCATCGCCAGCTCGATGATGGTCGGCACGATGCTGTAGAGCGACATCGAGATGAGCGAGTGCACGCCGCGCGTGCCGCGCTCGATGTCGCGCGTCATGCCACCGGTCTGGCGCTCCAGGTGGAAGCGCAGGGAGAGCGCGTGCAGGTGGCGGAACACCTCCAGCGAGATGCTGCGCGCCGCGCCCTCGGTGGCCTTGGCGAACACCAGTTCGCGCAGCTCGCCGAAGAGCGAGGTCGAGAACCGCAGCAGACCGTAGGCCACCAGCAGCGCGATCGGCACCACCAGGAGCGCCTGCGCCATGTCGGGCTTGGGCGTCATGGTGTCGATCAGGTTCTTCAGCAGGATCGGCACGCTCACGTTGGCGACCTTGGCACCGACCATGAAGGCGAGCGCGGCGAGCACGCGCCACTTGTACTGCCAGAGGTACGGAAACAGGCGCCGCAGCGTGGCCCAGTCGGAGCGGTCGCTGCGCGCGGGCACGTTCTGGGCGGTGTGGGGGGAGGAAAGGGTTTCGCCACTGCGGCGCATGGAAGACAATCGTGGCTGTTGTTGCTCTTCAGATTGTGCCGATGTCCGTCACTTCCAGTTCCAACGCAAGCGCCCACGTCAAGAGCCTGCCCGTCGACATGGAGCTCGTGCTCAAGGTGATCCCGATGCCGGCCGACTGCAACGCCAGCGGCGACATCTTCGGCGGCTGGGTGATGGCGCAGGTCGACCTGGCCGGTTCGGTGATTCCGGCGCGCTACGCTGAGGGCCGCATGGCGACGGTGGCCGTCAACGAATTCGTCTTCAAGCAGCCGGTGCGGCTCGGCGACCTCCTGTCTTTTTATTCCAAGCTGGTGCGCGTCGGGCGCACCTCGATCACGGTGCTGGTCGAGGTGTTCGCCGAGCGCATCTGCTCGCAGGGCGAGTACCTCAAGGTGACCGAGGCGACGCTCACCTACGTGGCGATCGACGCCAACGGCCGGCCGCGGGAAATCGAGCGGCACTGAGCGCGCCGCGGCATGCCGGGTGCGCCCGTCCATGCACCGTGGTGGAACTCAAAGCTTGGAGAAATCCGGCTTGCGCTTTTCCATGAAGGCGCCGAATGCCTCGCGCGCCGCCGGCGAGCGCATCATTTTCCCGAAGCTCACGCTCTCCGCGTCCATGCGCTCGCGCACCTCGCCCTGCTGCGACAGCTTCATCAGCCGCTTGGTCTCGATGAGCGCCGACAGCGGCTTGGCCGCCAGCTTGCGCGCCTGCGCCTGGGCGACGGTATTGGCCTCGGTCGGCGGTACCACGCGGTTGACCAGACCCACCTCCAGCGCGGCCTCGGCCAGGAAGGGCTCGCCCAGCAGCAGCGCCTCGGCCGCGCGGTGATAGCCCATCATGCGCGGCGCCAGCAGGCTCGACGCGGCCTCGGGCACCAGTCCGAGGTTGACGAAGGGCATCGAGAAGGCCACGTTGTCGCCCGCGTACACCAGGTCGCAATGGAAGAGCATGGTGGTGCCGATGCCCACCGCCGGGCCGCACACCGCCGCGACGACGGGCTTGGGAAACGCGGCGATCCCGTGCAGGAAGCGCATCGCCGGCAACGGCAGCGGATGGTCCATGGGCGTTGCGGCCGCCGCGATGAAGTCGCCGATGTCGTTGCCGGCGCTGAAGACGGTGGCGTCGCCCTGAAGCAGCACGACGCGCACGGCGCTGTCGTCGACGGCACGCTCGAGCGCATCGGACAGCGTGTCGTACATCGCGCCGGTGATGGAGTTCTTGCGTTCGACGCGGTTGAAGGTCAGCGTCAGCACGCCGGCTTCGGTGTGGCTCAGGATGTCGGTCATGGGGTTTCCTTGGCAAAGATGGAAAAACAGAGAGCGATGGCGTCAGGCAGCTTCGACCGCAACGCGGTGGTGGCGCGGGATCGCCGAAGAATACGGGGACGCCCGGCCGCTCACTCCTTGTAGTAGACGATCTGGTTGCTGGTGGCCAGCAGCGCGCCCCCCTCGCTCCAGAGTTGCGCCGCCTGGTCGAAGAAGCCGTTGCGAAACTGCTGGCCCACGGCGCGCCCCAGCAGGTAGCCGGTGCCGACCTCGGCCAGCAGCGCCGCATCGGCATGGAAATACGTGGTGATCGAGACGGTGCCGGCGGGCACGCGCGTGGCACGGCGCAGCCAGACGCGTGGATAGAACAGGTCGCTCATCGCCGCCAGCGAGGCGAAGTCGAGCGCGCGCGGCCGGGCGTCGCGCAACCACAGGCGACTTTCGCTGTGCGCCAGGCGGCCGTCCCAGCGTGCCGGAACAGTTCCGCTGACCGGGCGCATCTCGTACTGGTCAAGCCAGGCGACGCCGGCCGGGCCGATGGCGAAGCGCTCGACCTCCGCCGGCGGCGGCACCGCGGGCATGGGCAGGTCGCTCTCGCCCCAGGTGTCGCGGCGCACGGCCGTCAGGACGGTGGCCGTCGTGTTGACCTGCGGCCTGCCCTCGGCACCGGGCTGCGAGATCTGGACCGTCCAGTGCTGCGTCGAGCGGTTGGTGCACACCGGCACGGCCAGCACCTCGAAGGCGCCGGGTGCGAGCGCGGCCGCGTAGTTCACGGTCAGCGCCACCGGCGCGCCGAGCAGATCGGGGTGGCGCAGCACCGCCTGCAGGATCACCGCCGCGGTCGTGCCGCCGAAGGGACCGACCATGTTCCAGTAGTCGGGGCTGGTGGCGCCGGCGAACTGGCCGGCGCGCAGGTCGCTGTGCTCCAGCGCAATCGCCTGGTCGAAGGGGTGTGTCGTCATGAACAGCAGTGTGCCTCGCGGGCCCGCACCCGGGCAGTCGTGTGCGCGACGCTCCGGCGACTCAGACCCGCTCGAAAATCCCCGCTGCGCCCTGCCCCATGCCCACGCACATCGTGACCATGCCATAGCGGAGGTTCCTGCGGCGCAGCGCGTGCACCACGGTCGCCGAGCGGATCGCCCCGGTCGCGCCCAGCGGATGGCCGAGCGCGATGGCACCACCCATCGGGTTGACCTTGGCCGCGTCGAGCCCGAGCGTCTGGATGACGGCAATCGACTGCGCCGCGAACGCCTCGTTCAGCTCGAACCAGTCGATGTCGTCCTGCCTGAGCCCCGCATTGCGCAGTGCGGCCGGGATCGCCTCGATCGGGCCGATTCCCATGACGGCGGGCGGCACGCCCTTGCTGGCGAAGCTCACGAAGCGCGCCAGCGGCACGAGGCCGAACCGCCGGATGGCCTTCTCGCTGGCGAGGATCAGCGCGCCGGCGCCGTCGGAGGTCTGCGAGCTGTTGCCCGCGGTCACGCTGCCGCGCGCGGCGAACACGGTGCGCAGCCTGGCCAGCCCTTCGAGCGTGGTGTCTCGGCGCGGGCCTTCGTCGAGGCTCACGGTGCGGCGCTGGGCGACCGGCTCGCCGGTTTCCAGGTCCGGCGTGCGGTCGGTCACCTCGATCGGCATGATCTCGCCCTCGAACTCGCCGGCCTGCTGCGCCGCCAGCGCCCGCTGGTGCGACTGCAGCGCGAAGGCGTCCTGCGCCTCGCGGCCGACCTTCCACTGCTGCGCGACCTTCTCGGCCGTCAGGCCCATGCCGTAGGCGATGCCCACGTCGCCCTCGCGCTCGAAGATCGAGGGCGACAGCGACGGCGCGTTGCCCATCATCGGCACCATGCTCATGCTCTCGACGCCGGCGGCGATCATCACGTCGGCTTCGCCGACGCGGATGCGGTCTGCCGCGATCTGCACCGCCGACAGGCCGGAGGCGCAAAAGCGGTTGACCGTGATGCCGCCGATGCTCTCGGGCAGCCCGGCCAGCACCGCGCCGATGCGCGCCACGTTCAGGCCCTGCTGCGCCTCGGGAATCGCGCAGCCGCAGACGATGTCCTCGACGGCCGCCGGGTCGAGCCCGGGCACGGCCGCCAGCGCCGCGCGCAGCGTGGTCGCCAGCAGGTCGTCGGGGCGGGTGTTGCGGAAGTAGCCGCGGTGGGATTTGCCAATCGGCGTGCGCGTGGCGGCGACGATGTAGGCATCTTGAAGTTGTTTCATGAACGGTTCCTGAAAAGCTCTCTGTTCGGGAAACACCGCAGGACCGGCTCTGCCGGACTGCCGGTGTTGCCCCCTGCAAGGGGGTGGGCGAAGCGACACGCAGTGCGCGAAGCCTGGGGGGGTGAGCTAGTTCCTCACGGGCTTGCCGGTGGAGAGCATCCCCATGATCCGCTCCTGCGTCCTGGGGTGCACGATCAGCGAGCAAAACGCCTTGCGCTCCAGCGCCATCAGGTACTCCTCGGTCACGAGCGAGCCGGCATCGATGTCGCCGCCCGTCACCACGCCGGCGATCAGGCTGGCGATGTGGAAGTCGTGCGCGCTGATGAAGCCGCCATCGCGCAGGTTGACCAGCTGCCCCTTGATGGTGGCCGCACCGCTGCGCCCGGCCACGCGGAAGCTGCGGCGCAGCGGCGGGCGCCAGCCGGCGTCGGCCATCGACCTCGCCTGCTGCAGGGCGACGTAGAGCAGCTCGTCCTTGTGGGCGACGATCACGTCGCTCTCCAGCAGGAAGCCCAGCTTCTTCGAGTCGATCGCGCCGGTGCCGACCTTCGCCATCGCCGCGGCGGTGAAGCCTTCGCTCAGGAAGGGCAGCAGGTCGCCGCCGGTGGAGGCGGCCGCGTTCTCGGCGGCGCGGCGCGCGATGTAGGTCAGGCCGCCGGCGCCCGGCACCAGGCCGACGCCGACCTCGACCAGGCCCATGTAGCTCTCCATCGCGGCGACGCGCCGGGCCGAGTACACGGCCAGCTCGCAGCCGCCGCCCAGCGCCAGGCCGCGCACGGCGGCCACCACCGGCACGGCGGCGTAGCGGATTTTGAGCATCACGTTCTGCAGTTCCTGCTCCGCCCCCTCGACCGCGCCGATGCCCGCGACCACGAAGGCCGGCAGCATCGCCTGCAGGTCTGCGCCGACCGAGAACATCTCGTCGGGCGACCAGATCACGAGACCCCCGTACTCGGCCTCGGCCAACTCGACGGCCGCGCCCAGCGCTTCCGCCACGTCGGGGCTGATGGCGTGCATCTTGGAATGGATGCTGGCGATCAGGATCTCGCCGTCGAGCGTCCAGACGCGCACGTCGCCCTCGTCGCTGAGGGTGGTGCCGGCCTGGCGGGCGTCGGGCGCGTTGGCGCCGAGCACGCTCTCGGGAAAAAGCTGGCGCGCATGCACCGGCAGGCGGCGCGGCGCGATGAACCTGCCTTGCGACGCGCTCCACGAGCCCTCGGGCGTGTGCACGCCGCCGGCCTCCGCCACCGGGCCCTCGAACACCCATTGCGGCAGCGGCGCGGTGCTGAGCGCGTGGCCGGCGTCGATGTCTTCCTGCACCCACTTCGCCACCCGCGCCCAGCCGGCTTCCTGCCACAGCTCGAACGGACCCTGCTTCATGCCGAAGCCCCAGCGCATCGCCAGGTCGACGTCGCGCGCGCTCTCGGCGATGGTCGCTAGGTGCACGGCCGCGTAGTGGAAGCTGTCGCGCAGGATGGCCCACAGGAAGCGTCCCTCGGCGCCCTCGCTCTCGCGCAGCAGCTTCAGGCGCTCGGCGGCGGGCTTCTTCAGCATGCGGCCGTAGACCTCGTCGGCCTTCCGGCCCGAGGGCACGTAGTCGCCTTCCTCGAGGTCGAAGCGCAGGATGTCGCGCCCTGTCTTCTTGTAGAAGCCCGCTTTCGTCTTCTGGCCGAGGTGGCCAAGCTCCAGCAGCTTGGCCAGCACCGGCGGCGTCGCGAAGTTGGCGTAGAACGGGTCGGTCTCGGGGTTCAGGTTGTCCTGCAGCGTCTTGACGACATGGGCCATCGTGTCGAGGCCCACCACGTCGGCGGTGCGGAAGGTGCCCGAGCTGGCGCGGCCCAGCTTCTTGCCCGTCAGGTCGTCCACCACGTCAGGGGTCAGGCCGAACTTTTCGACTTCCTTCAGCGTCGCCAGCATGCCGGCGATGCCAACGCGGTTGGCGATGAAGTTGGGCGTGTCGTGGGCGCGCACCACGCCCTTGCCGAGCGTGCTGGTGACGAAGGTTTCAAGGTCGTCGAGCACCCGCGGCTCGGTGGTGGGCGTGTCGATAAGTTCGACCAGGGCCATGTAGCGCGGCGGGTTGAAGAAGTGGATGCCGCAAAAGCGCGGCTTCAACGCTTCGGGCAGCGCCTCGCTCAGTCGGGTGATCGACAGGCCCGAGGTGTTGGAGGCCAGGATCGCGTGCCTGGCGACGTGCGGCGCGATCTTCCTGTACAGGTCGAGCTTCCAGTCCATGCGCTCGGCGATGGCCTCGATGACCAGGTCGCAGTCGCCCAGCCTGGCCAGGTCGTCCTCGTAGTTGGCGGCCTCGATCAGCACGGCCTCGGCCACGTCGCCGAGCGGGGCGGGCTTCATCTTCTTCAGGTTGTCGATGGCGCGCGCGACGATGCCGTTCCTGGGCCCGTCTTCGGCAGCCAGGTCGAACAGCACCACCGGCACGCGCACGTTGACGAGGTGCGCGGCGATCTGCGCGCCCATCACGCCGGCGCCGAGCACGGCGACTTTCTTCACTTGGAATCGGGACATGGTTGAGTTTCGAAGTTCTGAATTCATTCGGGGAACACCGCGGAACCGGCTTTGCCGGACCGCTGGTGTTGCCCCCGGCAGGGGGTTAGCGCAGCGACACGAAGTGCGCGAAGCCTGGGGGCAAGCATCAGTTCGCGCGGCTCCAGGTCTGCGTGCGCCAGAAGGGGCCGAGGTGGCCGCGCACCTGCAGCTGGCGGCCGCCGTCGATGGGCGCCAGGCTGGCGCGGTATTCCTTGCCGTTCTCGGGGTCGAGGATCCGGCCGCCCTCCCAGGCGTCCCTGCCCTCGGCCTTCCTGAGGCCACGGATGATCTCCAGGCCGGCGATCGGCTGGCCCTTGCGGTCGTCGGTGCATTGCTCGCAGACCGCGTCGGGCAACACGCCCTTCTTCAGCGACCGCTCGATGCGCCCGCTGAGCACGCCATCGGCTTCGGTAATGCGGATCTCGGCCTTGGCCTCGCCGGTCTTGTCGTCGGCGCTGCGCCAGAGCCCGACCGGGCTCGCCTGCGCCCAGGCCGACCCGGCAAATGCTACAAAAATGAGAGCTGTCAATGCATGCTGCATGGGCACCACCGGACTATTTTGTTGATGAAAACCAATCGACCGCCACCGGCCAGGGCAGGGAACACCGCGGAACCGGCTTGGCCGGGCCGCAAGGTGTTGCCCCCTGCAAGGGGTAGGCGAAAGCGACACGCAGTGCGCGCAGCCTGCGGGTGTGCTCCCTTCACCCCAGCGCCGCGTCGGCATCCATCAGCACCTTCGCGCCGGCGCGCGCGGTGCGCATCAGCGTCGCAGTTTCCGGGAACAGCTTGGCGAAGTAGAAGCGCGCGGTCTGCAG
>JAQGLP010000120.1 GCA_028292835.1 Variovorax sp. | reverse complement strand
AGGCGCAGAGAACGCAGAGGACCGCAGAGGAAGAGAACAGAAGGAATTTCCTCCCTGGTTTTTCTCTGCGGCCCTCTGCGCCCTCTGCGCCCCCTGTGAATGAACCCGGTTTTTGAATCCGGATTTCAGCTGTTCAACTGCGCCCAGACCTTGTCCAGCCGTTTCGCGCTGACCGGCTGGGGCGTGCGCAGCTCCTGCGCGAAGAAGCTGACGCGCAACTCTTCGAGAAGCCAGCGGAATTCGCTCATGCGCTCGTCGACGGCGCCCTTGCGCTCTGAGACCAGGCGCCAGTAACGCTGCTCCTGCGGCTTGAGTTCGGCCAGCTTCGATGCGTCGCGCGCCGGGTCGGCCCGCAGCTTGTCGAGCCGCAGCGTGACCGCCTTGAGGTAGCGCGCGAAGTGCTGCAGCTGCGCCCACGGCGTCTCGGCCAGGAAGCGCTTGCCGACCAGCCGCTGCAGCTGCTGCGCCGCGTCCTGCACCGATTCGGGTTGCAGCTTCGTGTCCTTAATCTTGCGTGCCGCCGCGGCATGCTCGGCCAGGACCACGCCGGCGAGCCGCGCCACCTCGTTGGCAATCAGCGTCAGGCGGCCGCGTCCCTCTTCCACGCGCCGCTTGAAGGTCGCTTCGTCGGTCGGCAGCGGCTCCTGCAGAAAGGCGCGGTCCAGCGCCACGTCGATGACCTGGGCGCGCAGTTGCTCCAGCGTGCCGCCGCCCGAGCCGTCCGGCGCCTTGCCGACCTGCATGAAGGCCACGGCCATCTTCTGCAGGTTGGGAATGTTCTTCTCCAGGTACTTGAGCGCGTCCTTCAACTGCAGCGCAAAGAGGCGCCGCAGGCCGGCGCGGTGCTTGGCGGCAGCCACCGCGGGCTCATCGAACACCTCGATCGTCACGCCTTCCGGGCTCCCATCGTCGACCAGCGCCGGGAATCCGACCAGCGACTGGGTGCCGCGGCGCACCTCCATCAGCTCGGGCAACTCGCCGAAGGTCCAGGCCGTGTAGCGCTGGCCGGCGGGCAACGCCTGCCTGTCCGGCGACGTGGCGTCCGCGCCGCCGTTCGCTATTTTTTTGATAGCTGCCTGCGCCCGCCCGGCAAGGGCTGCATCCTGTTTCGCCCCGGATTCGTCCAGGGGCGCGGGAGCCGAGGCCATGACCTGCAGGCCCGCGAGCGCCTGGAACGCGCCGCGTGCCTGTGCGCCGAGTTCGGCCTTGAGCGCGCCGAGGTTGCGCCCCATGCCGAGCTGCCGGCCATGCTCGTCGACCACGCGCAGGTTCATGAACAGGTGGGCGCTGAGCATGTCGGGCTTGAAGTCGGCGCGCTTCACGTCGAGGCTGGTGAGGTCGCGCACGCGCTTGTGCAGCGCGTCGGTCAGCGATCCGGCGCCGAAGACCTCAGGCGCCGCGAGCGCCTCGGCCAGCCGCGCGGCCGACTCGGGCAGCGGCACCAGCCGCGCCCGGGGCTTTTGCGGCAGGCTTTTCAGCAGCGCCTGGATCTTGTCCTTCAGCATGCCGGCAACCAGCCATTCGCAGCGCTCCTCGCTCACCTGGTTGAGCACGAACAGCGGCACCGTGACGGTCAGGCCGTCGCGCGCGTCGCCCGGCTCGTGCAGGTAGCTCGCGGCGCAATCGACGCCGCCCAGGCGGACCGTCGCCGGAAAGGCCTGCGTCGTGATGCCGGCCGCCTGATGGCGCATCAACTCCTCGCGCGTCAGGCAGAGGAGCCGCGGCTCGGCGCGCGAGTGCTCGCGGTACCAGTGCTCGAAGGTGGCGCCGCCCGCCACGTCGGGCGGCAGCTGCGCGTCGTAGAAGGCGTAGATCAGCTCGTCGTCGACCAGCACGTCCTGGCGGCGCGACTTGTGCTCCAGGCCCTCGACCTCCTTGACCAGCTTGCGGTTGGCGGCCAGGAAAGGCAGCTTGCTTTCCCACTGGCCGCCGACCAGCGCCTCGCGGATGAAGATCTCGCGCGCCGCCACCGGATCGACCTTGGTGAAGTCCACCCGCCGCCCGCTGTAGACCACCAGTCCGTAGAGCGTGGCGCGCTCCAGCGCCGTGACCTGCGCACCCTTCTTTTCCCAGTGCGGATCGAGCAGTTGCTTCTTCAGCAGGTGGCCGGCCACCTGTTCGAGCCACTGCGGCTCGATGTTGGCCATGCCGCGGCCGAACAGGCGCGTGGTCTCGACCAGCTCGGCCGCGACGATCCAGCGTCCCGGCTTCTTTCTCAGGTGCGCGCCCGGATGGCGGTAGAACTTGATGCCGCGCGCGCCCAGGTAGGCGTCGTCGTCCTCCGGCTTCCAGCCGACGTTGCCGAGCAGGCCGGCCAGCATCGACAGGTGCAGTTGCTCGTAGCTGGCCGGGCGGTCGTTGATGCGCCACTTGTGCTCGGTGACAACCGTCATCAGCTGCGAATGGATGTCGCGCCACTCGCGCACCCGGCGGATATTGACGAAGTTCTGGCGCAGCAGCTGCTCGTACTGCCTGTTACTCAGCTTGTGGGTCGCTGGCGCTTCGTGCACGGGGGCGGATGTCGGCATCGACGCAGTCATGCGCTGCGCCACCGGCAGGACGGCGGCGTTCGCGCGCTTCGGTCCGGAGGCGGCGATGCTCATCTCGCGCCGCGACGTCGCCACGGGATGGCCGCCGCGCGCGTCGCCCAGCCACTTCCAGAGCTTCAGGTAGCCGCTGAATTCGCTCTGATCGTCGTCGAACTTGGCGTGCGCCTGGTCGGCCTGCTGCTGCGCGTCCATCGGGCGGTCGCGCACGTCCTGCACCGACAGCGCCGAGGCGATCACCAGCACCTCCTCGAGCGCGCCGCGCGAGCGCGCCTCCAGGATCATGCGGCCGACGCGCGGGTCGAGCGGCAGCCGCGCCAGTTCCGTGCCGATGGCCGTCAGCTCGTTGGCGTCGTCCACCGCGCCGAGTTCGCCCAGGAGCTGGTAGCCGTCGGCGATGGCGCGCCCCGACGGCGCCTCAAGAAAGGGGAAGCGCGCCACGTCGCCCAAGTGCAGCGACTTCATGCGCAGAATGACGCCGGCCAGCGACGAGCGCAGGATCTCCGGGTCGGTGAAGCGCGGCCGGCTCTCGAAGTCCTTCTCGTCGTAGAGCCGGATGCAGATGCCGTTGGCCACGCGCCCGCAGCGCCCGGCGCGCTGGTTGGCCGCGGCCTGGCTGATCGGCTCGACCAGCAGCTGCTCGACCTTGCTGCGGAAGCTGTAGCGCTTGACGCGCGCCGTGCCGCTGTCGATCACGTAGCGGATGCCCGGCACCGTGAGCGAGGTCTCCGCCACGTTGGTGGCCAGCACGATGCGCCGCCCGGCGTGGCTGTCGAAGATGCGGTCCTGCTCGGCCTGGGAGAGCCGCGCGAACAGCGGCAGCACCTCGGCGTTGCGCAAGAGCGGCTGGTGCGTCAGGTGCCGGCGCAGGTGGTCGGCCGCCTCGCGGATCTCGCGCTCGCCGGGCAGGAACACCAGGATGTCGCCCGCGTTGCGCGGATCGCGCCAGAGCTCGTCGACGCCGTCGGCGATGGCGTCGTTCAGGCCGTAGTCGCGCGACTCCTCGAAGGGACGGTAGCGCTGCTCGACCGGAAAGGTGCGGCCCGACACGTAGATGATCGGCGCCGGCGTCGATTCACCGCCGCGAACCGAGGCGAAGTGCCGGGCGAAGCGGTCGGCGTCGATGGTCGCCGAGGTCACGATGACCTTCAGGTCGGGCCGCTTCGGCAGGATCTCGCGCAGGTAGCCCAGCAGGAAGTCAATGTTGAGCGAGCGCTCGTGCGCCTCGTCGATGATGAGCGTGTCGTAGGCCTTGAGCAGCGGATCGGTCTGTGTCTCGGCCAGCAGGATGCCGTCGGTCATCAGCTTGACCGAGGCGTCTTTCGACAGCCGGTCCTGGAAGCGCACCTTGAAGCCGACCACCTCGCCCAGCGGCGTCTTCAACTCCTCGGCGATGCGCTTGGCGACCGAGCTGGCGGCGATGCGCCGGGGCTGCGTATGGCCGATGAGCTTGCCCCGCACCGGGGACGCGTTCCTGTTCACCGCGGCTGCGCTCTCGTTCGCGAGGGGGGACGCGTTCAGCCTGCCGCGCCCGAGCGCCAGCGCGATCTTGGGCAGCTGCGTGGTCTTGCCCGAGCCGGTTTCGCCGCAGACGATGACGACCTGGTGGGCCGCGATGGCCTCGGCGATCTCGTCGCGCCGGGCCGAGACGGGCAACGATTCGGGGAACTCGATCGAGAGGCGCGGCGGCGCGATTCGCGCGGTGTCAAGGGGGGAAAGGCTCATGAAGGACACATTATCCCACTTCACAAGTTCACGTGCTACACTGATTCACGTATCCCGAGAAAAGGTGCCGGATGACCAACCTGACCATTGCCATCGACGAGATCATCGTTCGCAAGGCACGCGTGCGCGCCATCAACGAAGGCACCTCCGTCAGCGCGCGTGTGCGCGAGTTCCTGGCCGACTACGCCCAGGGCAGCGACCGCCGGCAGGCGGCCGGCGAGGCCTTCATCGCTGCGGCGCGGTGCAGCCGGGCCAACGTCGAAGGCGCCAGCCGGTCGCGCGAGGATGCGCACGACCGGCCCTATCCGTCGTCCGGCGCTGAATGAGCACCTTCTTCGACACCAACATCCTGGTCTATGCAGTCGATGCCGGCGACCCGGTGCGCCAGGACATCGCGATCGAGCGCTTTGCCCGCGCCGTCAGGGACGACTCGGTGGTAGTCAGCACGCAGGTGCTGCAAGAGTTCTACAACATCACCACTCGCAAGCTGCGCCCGCCGCTCAGCGCGCGCGAGGCCGCCAGCCAGATCGGCCAGCTCTGCGCCTTCGAGGTACTGGGCGCCACGGCCGGCAGCGTGCTGGCCGCCGCCGAGCTGGCGCAGCGGCACCGCTTGCAATGGTGGGACGCGCTGATCCTGGAGGCCGCGCTGCGCGCCAACGCCGAGGTGCTGGTGTCGCAAGAAGGCCAGCACGGCCAGCGCTTCGGGCGGCTTGTGATCGAAAATCCGTTTCATCCGGCCTGAGCCGGTTCTCGCCCACTCTCGGCCGCGCCCATGTCCACCGTCTTCAATTTCACCTTCGTCCCCTGGTTCCGCTCGGTGGCGCCCTACATCCACATGCACCGCGGCAAGACCTTCGTGGTCGCGATGTCCGGGGAGGCCGTCGCGGCGGGCAAGCTGCAGAACATCGCGCAGGACCTGGCGCTGATCCAGTCGATGGGCGTCAAGATCGTGCTGGTGCACGGCTTTCGCCCGCAGGTCAACGAGCAACTTGCCGCCAAGGGCCACGAAGCCCGGTACTCGCACGGCATGCGCATCACCGACGCAGTGGCGCCCGACTGCGCGCAGGAGGCCGCCGGCCAGCTTCGCTACGAGATCGAGGCGGCCTTCAGCCAGGGCCTGCCCAACACGCCGATGGCGGGCTCGACGGTGCGCGTGATCTCTGGCAACTTCATCACCGCGCGGCCGGTGGGCGTGATCGACGGGGTCGATTTCCGCCATTCCGGACTGGTGCGCAAGGTCGACGCCTCGGGCATCCGCCGCACGCTCGACTTCGGCGCCATGGTGCTGATGTCGCCCTTCGGCTTCTCCCCGACAGGCGAGGCCTTCAACCTCATGATGGAGGAGGTCGCGACCAGCGTGGCGATCTCGATCCAGGCCGACAAGCTGATCTTCCTGACCGAAGTGCCGGGCGTCCGCGTGCAAAGCGAGGCGCCGGCGGGCGAGGACAACCCGATCGACACCGAACTGCCGCTGGACGCGGCCCGCAAGCTGCTTGCCACCCTGCCGCCCGCCCAGCGGCCGACCGACACGGCGTTCTATCTGCAGCACTGCGTGAAGGCGTGCGAGGGCGGCGTCGAGCGCAGCCACATCCTGCCCTTCTCGGTCGACGGCGCGCTGCTGCTGGAGGTGTACGTGCACGACGGCATCGGCACCATGGTGGTCGACGAGAAGCTCGAATCGCTGCGCGAGGCGACGGCCGACGACATCGGCGGCATCCTGCAGCTGATCGAGCCCTTCGAGCGCGACGGCACGCTGGTCAAGCGCGACCGCACCGAGATCGAGCGCGACGTGGGCCACTACACGGTGATCGAGCACGACGGCGTCATCTTCGCGTGTGCGGCCCTCTATCCCTACCCCGAGGCCAAGACGGGCGAGATGGCCGCGCTGACTGTTTCGCCGCAAAGCCAGGGGCAAGGCGATGGCGAGAAGATCCTGCGGCGCGTCGAGCAACGGGCCAGGTCCATGGGTCTCGAAAGCATCTTCGTGCTCACCACGCGCACGATGCACTGGTTTCTCAAGCGCGGCTTCGTGCAGGTGGACCCTGATTGGCTCCCCGAGGCACGAAAGCGCAAGTACAACTGGGACCGGCGCAGCTCGGTGTTCGTGAAGAAATTGACCTGAGCCGGTCGAGCACGCCTCCT
>JAQGLP010000107.1 GCA_028292835.1 Variovorax sp. | reverse complement strand
GGCCGGCGACGACGCGGCCATGGCGGCGGCGGGCCTGCGCGTCGGCGACCGCGTCTGCGCGCTGGTCGCCGGGGGCGGCTATGCCGAGCTGTGCGTGGCGCCGGTGGCGCAGTGCCTGCCGGTGCCTCGGGGCTGGAGCGATGTGGAGGCGGCCTCGCTGCCCGAGACCTTTTTCACCGTCTGGAGCAACGTGTTCGAGCGCGGCCGCCTGCAGCGCGGCGAGACGCTGTTGGTGCAGGGCGGCGCGAGCGGCATCGGCGTGACGGCGATCCAGCTGGCCAAGGCGCTCGGCGCCACGGTGATCGTGACCGCCGGCAGCGACGAGAAGTGCGCGGCCTGCCTGGCGCTCGGCGCCGACCACGCAATCAACTACCGCACGGCCGACTTCGCCGAAGAGGCCCGGCGCCTCACCGGCGGCAAGGGCGTCGACGTGGTGCTCGACATGGTCGCCGGCGCCTACGTGGCGCGCGAGGTTGAGTGCCTGGCCGAGGACGGCCGGCTCGTGATCATCGCGGTGCAGGGCGGCGCCAAGAGCGAATTCAACGCCGGGCTGGTGCTGCGCAAGCGGCTGACCGTGACGGGTTCGACGCTGCGGCCGCGCTCCGTCGCCTTCAAGGGCGCCATCGCCACGGCGTTGCGCGAAAAGGTCTGGCCCCTGCTGGAGAGCGGGAAGGTCAAGCCCGTGGTCCATGCCACCTTCCCGGCGGCCGGCGATGCCCTGGCGACGTCGGGTCCGCAGGCGCCGAGCGGCGCGGCCCAGGCGCATGCGCTGATGGAGTCCAACCAGCACATCGGCAAGATCGTGCTTACCTGGTGAACAAAACAAGATGACAAAAAAACCCCTGATTGCCGGCAACTGGAAGATGAACGGCGGCCTGGCGGCCAACCAGGCGCTGATCGGTGCCTTGCTTCAGGGCCTCGACACGCCGTCGTGCGATGTGGCCCTCTGCGTGCCGGCACCGTATTTCTCGCAGCTGAAGGCCCTGCTCGAGGGCTCGGCCATCGCGCTCGGGGCGCAGGATATTTCGGCGCGGCCGCACGGCGGCGCCTTCACGGGCGAACATTCGGGGGCCATGTTGCGCGACTTCGGGGTGCGCTATGCCATCGTGGGACATTCCGAGCGGCGTCAGTACCACGGCGAAACCGACGAGCACGTCGCCGCCAAGGTCGCCGCGGCGCTGGCCAGCGGCATCACACCGATCGTCTGTGTCGGCGAGACGCTGGCCGAGCGCGAGGCCGGGCGGACCGAGGAGGTCGTCAAGCGGCAACTCGCCGCCGTGATCCACGTGAACGGCCATTGCCTGAGCGAGATCGTGGTGGCCTACGAGCCGGTCTGGGCCATAGGCACCGGCAAGACCGCGTCGCCCGAGCAGGCGCAGGCGGTGCATGCCGTGCTGCGCGCGCAATTGCAGCATGCGGCGGGCGACCACGCGGCGGGCATGCGGATCCTGTACGGTGGCAGCATGAACGCGGCCAACGCCGCCGAACTGCTGGCACAGGCCGACATCGACGGTGGCCTGATCGGCGGCGCGTCGCTGAAGGCGCCGGATTTCTTGCAAATCATTGCGGCCGCTCGCTGAAAACGCACGAGCGGCTCTTCCACCTGGAAAATCAAAGAACACATGAATCTTGTCCTCAACCTTCTGGTCGCCGCGCAGATGCTCTCGGCCCTCGCAATGATCGGCCTGATCCTGGTGCAGCACGGCAAGGGCGCCGATGCGGGCGCGGCGTTCGGCAGCGGCAGTGCGGGCAGCCTGTTCGGCGCCAGCGGCAGTGCCAATTTCCTGTCCCGCACCACTGCGGTGCTGGCCGGGGTGTTTTTCGTCTGCACGCTGCTGCTGGCTTATTTCAGCCATGCGCAGCCGGGCGGCGGGGGCGGGGGCAGCCTGCTGGAGCGCGCGGCAGTCACCGCGCCTGCGACGGCTGCTTCCGGTGCGCCCGCGATTCCTGCGGGTACAGGCCCCACCGCGCCTGCGACGGACGCTGCTTTGCCCGCGCCTGCCGCACCGGCCTCGGGTGCCGCACAGATTCCCGGCAAGTAATCCATCCGGGTGTGGCCGTCAGCAGTGAAAACGGTTGCATTTCAGGGTAAACTCTAAAGCTGCCCGGAAAGCCAACGACCTTTACAGGTTCCTCATGCAATCCGGGCCGAAAAAACCGCCGTCGTGGTGAAATTGGTAGACACGCTATCTTGAGGGGGTAGTGGCGAAAGCTGTGCGAGTTCGAGTCTCGCCGACGGCACCAAATATCACCGGCAGCAAGCTCCTCGAAGAGGGTTTGCCTGCCGGTGGCAAGCGGTGGTAACCCAGATGAACCTCGATTCCTATCTCCCCGTCCTGCTGTTCATCCTGGTCGGTATCGCTGTAGGTGTTGCGCCGCAGGCCATCGGCTACGTGCTCGGTCCCAACCGGCCCGATGCGGCCAAAAATTCTCCTTACGAGTGTGGATTCGAGGCGTTCGAAAACGCCCGCATGCAGTTTGATGTCCGCTACTACCTGGTGGCCATCCTCTTCATCCTTTTCGACCTTGAAATCGCCTTTCTGTTTCCGTGGGCGGTCGTGCTCAAGGAGGTGGGTGCGCTGGGTTTCTGGGCGGTTGTGATCTTTCTCGCCATCCTGGTCGTGGGCTTTGCCTATGAATGGAAAAAAGGCGCTCTGGACTGGGAATAGTCCCGCTTCGGCGGCAAGGAACATGCATGGCCATTGAAGGTGTTTTCAAAGAGGGCTTCGTCACGACCTCGTACGACTCGGTGGTGAACTGGGCCAAGACGGGTTCGCTCTGGCCCATGACGTTCGGCTTGGCGTGCTGCGCGGTCGAGATGATGCATGCCGCGGCGGCGCGCTACGACATCGGTCGCTTCGGTGCCGAGGTGTTTCGTGCCAGTCCGCGCCAGTCCGACCTGATGATCGTGGCCGGTACCCTGTGCAACAAGATGGCGCCGGCGCTGCGCAAGGTCTACGACCAGATGGCGGAGCCGCGCTGGGTGCTGTCCATGGGCACCTGCGCCAATGGCGGTGGCTACTACCACTACAGTTATTCCGTGGTGCGCGGCTGCGACCGCATCGTGCCGGTGGATGTTTACGTGCCGGGTTGTCCGCCGACGGCCGAGGCCTTGATCTACGGAATCATCCAGTTGCAGCAGAAGGTGCGTCGCACCAACACCATCGCGCGCGCGTGAACGGATCTCCCGCATGACAACCACCCCTGAATTTGCCATCGACCCTCAGGCGCTCAAGCAGACCCTCGCGGCCACGCTGGGCGACAAGGCCCGGCGCATCGACGTGGCGCTGGGCGAGGTGACCGTGGTGCTGCCCGCCGCCGAGTACCTCTCGGCCATGCGGATGTTGCGTGACGCGCCGGGCTGCCGGTTCGAGCAGCTCATCGACATCTGCGGCGTCGATTACTCGACATATCGCGACGAGGTCTGGGAAGGGCCGCGCTACTGCGCCGTCTCGCACCTTCTGTCGGTCAGCCTCAACCAGCGCGTGCGGGTCAAGGTGTCCTGCCCGGACGATGACTTTCCGGTGCTCGATTCGGTGACGTCGCTGTGGAACTCGGCCAACTGGTACGAGCGCGAGGCCTTCGACCTGTACGGCATCGTCTTCGAGGGGCATGAAGACCTGCGCCGTCTGCTGACCGACTATGGCTTCATCGGCCACCCCTTCCGCAAGGACTTCCCGGTGTTCGGGGAGGTCGAGATGCGCTATGACGAAGAACTCAAGCGGGTCATCTACCAGCCGGTCACGATTGAGCCACGCGACCAGATGCCGCGCATCATCCGTGAAGACAATTACGGGGTTGGCACCGATGCGGCGCGTGCTGCCCGGTGACTGAACATGGCTGACATCAAGAATTACACCCTCAACTTCGGTCCGCAGCATCCGGCCGCGCACGGCGTCCTACGCCTGGTGCTGGAACTCGACGGCGAAGTAGTGCAGCGCGCCGATCCGCACATCGGCCTCCTGCATCGCGCGACCGAAAAGCTCGCGGAAACCAAGACCTACATCCAGTCGCTGCCCTACATGGACCGGCTCGACTATGTCTCGATGATGTGCAACGAGCATGCCTATTGCCTGGCGATCGAGAAGCTGCTGGGCATCGAGGTGCCGCTGCGGGCACAGTACATCCGGGTCATGTTCGCCGAGATCACGCGCTTGCTCAACCACCTGATGTGGGTCGGCTCGCACGGCAACGACTGCGGCAGTTCGACCATACTGATTTACGCGTTCCGCGAGCGCGAGGATCTGTTCGACATCTACGAGGCGGTGTCCGGCGCGCGCATGCACGCAGCGTATTTCCGGCCGGGCGGCGTCTACCGCGACCTGCCCGACACCATGCCGCAGTACCGGGTCAGCAAGATCAAGAACGCCCGGGCACTGGCGCGAATGAACGAGAACCGCCAGGGCTCGCTGCTCGATTTCATCGATGACTTCACCCAGCGCTTCGTCAAGCACTTGGAGGAGTACCACACGCTGCTGACGGACAACCGTATCTGGAAGCAGCGCACGGTCGACATCGGCGTCGTGTCGCCCGAGCGGGCGCTCAACCTGGGTTTCACGGGTCCGATGCTGCGCGGCTCGGGCATCGCATGGGACCTGCGCAAGAAGCAGCCCTACGAGGTCTACGACCGCATGGAGTTCGAGATTCCCGTGGGCAAGACCGGCGACTGCTACGACCGCTACCTGGTGCGCATGGAAGAGATGGCTCAATCCAACCGCATCATAAAGCAGTGCGTGGACCGGCTGCGCGTCAACCCGGGGCCGGTCATCACCGACAATCACAAGGTGGCGCCACCCTCGCGCGAATCCATGAAGGCCAACCTGGAAGAGCTGATCCACCACTTCAAGCTCTATACCGAAGGGATGCACGTGCCCGAGGGCGAGGCCTACGCGGCGGTCGAGCACC
>JAQGLP010000078.1 GCA_028292835.1 Variovorax sp. | reverse complement strand
AGTTCGCGCACGGCCAGGGGCTGCGCCGAACAGATCAGGGCGGTTTCGAGAATGCGCTTGGCATCCACCGTATTCATGGTTCGCGGTATCCGGGAAAAGGCGCCATGCCGGCGCTTGCTCGGGAGGGGCGTATGGCCGGCGCGCCGTCGGCACGCCTGCGAGTGCAACGCAGGACCGGTCGCGAAGAAGGCACCGGCGCGGCCCGCAGGCCGTCAGGACTCATTGTAATGCAGGCCCCAGCCGGCCACGGCGGCCTGCAGGTCGGCCGGCAAGGGCGCCTGAAACGCCAGCGGAGCCTGGGTAACAGGATGGACGAAGCTCAACCGGCAGGCATGCAGTCCCTGGCGCGCCAGACCGGCCGCCGCGGCGCCGCTGTACAGCGCATCACCGACCAGCGGATGGCCAAGCGACGCCATGTGGACCCGGATCTGGTGCGTGCGGCCGGTCTCCAGCGTGCAGCGCACCGCGCAGCCTTGCACGCCATTGTCGAGCAGCTCGACCAGCGTGCGCGCGGGCTTGCCCGGATGGCGCTCGGTGTCGACCACCGCCATGCGCAGCCGGTTGCGCGGGTCGCGGCCGATCGGCGCTTCCACGTGGCGCCGCGGCGCACCCTGCCAGGGGCGGTGCGCGAGCGCGAAATACTGGCGCGTCACGGTGCGCGCGGCAATCGCGGCGACCAGCGCGTCCATGGCGCGGCGCGTGCGCGCCACCACCATCAGGCCGCTGGTGTCGCGGTCCAGCCGGTGCACGATGCCCGCGCGCGGCAGCAGCGCCGCCTTGGGATCGAGCGCCAGCAGGCCGTTGAGCAGCGTGCCGCTCCAGTGGCCCGGCGCCGGGTGCACCACCAGTCCCACCGGCTTGTCGATGACGCGCAGATCGTCGTCCTCGTACACCACCCTGAGCGGCATCGCCTCGGGGCGGAACGCCTGGCTCTGCGGGGTCGGGCGCAGCTCGATGCTGCCCTGCTCGCCGGCGCGCACGGTGGCGGCGGGGCGTGTCGGCGTGCGGCCTTCGAGGCGCACCGCGCCGGCCTCGATCAGCTGGCGCAGGTAGTTGCGCGAGAACTCGGGCACCAGCGCGGCCAGGCTGCGGTCGAGGCGCTCGCCGTGGTGGGCGGCATCGATCACGAACGCCCTCAGTTCGGACTCGACCGCGGGGTCGGCGCCCTCCTCGACCTCTCCCGCGCCATGAGACTCGTCCAGGGGGTCGGCCGATATAATTGAAGGTTGCTGTTTCACGAAAGCCGTCTGTGATGTTTCGCGCCAAATTATCGGTGCTCCCGTCTTCGCTCGCGCTGTGCGTGGCGGCGTTGCTGGTTGCCGGCTGCTCGACCACGAAAGTCGACAAGACCGCCAACTGGAGCCCCAACAAGATCTATTCGGAAGCCAAGGACGAGGTCGACTCGGGCGCCTTCGACAAGGCGGTGCCGCTGTTCGAGAAGCTCGAAGGCCGCGCCGCCGGCACGCCGCTCGCGCAGCAGGCCCAGCTCGACAAGGCGTATGCGCAGCACCGGGCCGGCGAGAAGGCCAGCGCCGTCGCCACGCTCGATCGCTTCATGAAGCTGCACCCGGCCAGTCCGGCGCTGGACTACGCGCTCTACCTCAAGGGCGTCGTCAACTTCAACGACGATCTGGGCATGTTCGCCTTCCTGACGCGCCAGGACCTGTCCGAACGCGACCAGAAGGCGGCCAAGGAGTCGTTCGAGGCCTTCAAGGAACTGGTCACGCGCTTTCCGGAGTCGCGCTACACGCCCGATGCCCGCCAGCGCATGAACTACATCGTGAACTCGCTGGCCCAGTACGAAGTGCATGTGGCGCGCTACTACTACAACCGCGGCGCCTACCTGGCGGCCATCAACCGCGCCCAGGTGGCGCTGGCCGATTACCGCGAGGTGCCCGCGCTCGAGGAAGCCCTCTACATCATGGTGCGCTCCTACGACGCGCTCGGCCTGACGCAACTGCGCGACGACGCCCAGCGGGTGCTCACCACCAATTACCCGAAAAGCGAGTATCTGGCGCGCGGCTTCAAGAGCAAGGACGATCCGTGGTGGAAGCTGTGGTGAGCTGCAACAGCGCGTCCAGCGCGGCGTCGAATTCGCGCTGATTGTCGAGCCGGCGCATCGGCGGCAAGGCCGACAGCAGGCGCCGTCCGTAGCTCATCGTGGCCAGCCGGGTGTCGCAGACCACGAGAATGCCGCGATCGCTCTCGCGTCGGATCAGGCGCCCGGCGCCCTGCTTGAGCGCCACCGCCGCCTCTGGCAGGAAATAATCCCGGAACGGGTTGCGACCCTCCGATTCGAGCCGGCGTCCGCGCGCCTCCACCAGCGGATCGTTGGGTGGCGGAAAGGGCAGCTTGTCGATCACGACGAGTTGCAGCGCGTCGCCGGGCACATCGAAGCCCTCCCAGAAAGACGCGGACGCCACCAGCACGCAGCCCGCCTGCCCGTCGTTCGATGCCTCGCGGAACCGGTCCATCAGAACACGCTTGGGCAACTGGCCCTGCACCAGCACCTCGATGCGGGCCCCGTCCGCTGCCCCGCCCTCGGCAAATTCCTCCTGCAGCGCCTCGCCGATGCTGCGCAGCGCGCGCAAGGTGGTGGTCAACACCAGCGTGCGGCCGCACAGCGCCCGAGCCCCGTGCGCCGCGAGGCGCGCCACCTCGGCACTGTGCGCCGGGTCATTGGGCTTGGGCAGCGTGGCCGGCACATAGAGGGCCGCCTGCCGCGCGTAGTCGAACGGGCTCTCGACGCGCAGCACTTGCGCCTCCTGCAGGCCGCACGGCTCGGTGAACCACCGCAGTCGCGCGTCGTCGCCCAGCGTGGCCGAGGTGAAGATCCAGGCGCGCCCGCTGTCCTCGGGCGTGACGGCGGCGGATTTGAGCACCCGCGTGCGCATCGCATGCGCGATGTCCAGTGGCGACTCGACCAGCCGCAGCTGCGTGCCGACATCGACCCAGCGCACCGAGGTCGCCACGCAAGGCAGGGCGAACTGGCCGGCCCGCTCGGCGAGCTGCAAGGCCCGCTCGTGCAGCCGCACGAAGTCGGGTGAGAGTTCGCTGACGGTGTCGAGCGCTTCGGCCGCCTTCTCGAAAGCGTCGCGCAGCGCCTCCAGCGCGTCCTGCCACGGTTGCGCCATCAGGCCCTCGGGCGCGGCCTCGGTCCAGCGCAGCTTGCTGCCGGGCCACTGCTTTCCCGCGGCCAGCCGCAGGTCGCGTGCGCCACGCTCCAGCGCGCCGACAACCTGCTGCCACTCCACCAGGCCGCGCGCATGCTGCAGACCGGCAGCCAGCACGTCGCGGGCAAAGTCCAGTACCTGGCCGGTGCCGACCTGCACCCCGAGGAACTGCACGCCAATCTCGTTGAGCTGGTGCGCCTCGTCGAAGATCACCACGCGCACCGTCGGCAGCAGCTCCGCCATGCCCGATTCGCGCACCGCGAGGTCCGCGAAAAACAGGTGGTGGTTGATCACGACCACGTCGGCCGCCAGGGCTTCCCGCCGCGCCAGGTTGACGTGGCATGCGCGGAACTGCGGGCATTGCGCGCCCAGGCAGTTCTCGCGCGTCGAAGTGACCAGCGGAATCAGCGGCGAGCGCTCGTCCAGCGCCGGCAGCTCGGCCAGGTCGCCCGTGCGCGTGGCCTGCGCCCACTGCTCGATCGTGGCCAGGGTGCGCAGCGCGCCCCGACCGGACAGCGAGTCATCCTGGCGCGCGAGCCCGAGGCGATGCAGGCACAGGTAGCTCGCGCGCCCCTTGAGCAGCGCGGTACGCACCGGCACGCCAAGCGCCTCGGCCAGGCGCGGCAGGTCGCGCCCGAACAGTTGGTCCTGCAGGGTCTTGGTCGCGGTG
>JAQGLP010000058.1 GCA_028292835.1 Variovorax sp. | reverse complement strand
GTGCCCTCGCCCACCAGGCGCCTGAAATCCATGCCGATCTGCTTGCGCCCGCCGAGGTAGGCGCCCGTGAGCGTGTCGGCGTTGCGCAGTTCGTCGGTGGTGCCGTCGAACACGATGCGGCCGCCGCGCACGCCGGGGCCCGGACCCATGTCGATCACGCGGTCGGCCGCCAGCATCACGGCTGGGTCGTGCTCGACCACCACCAGCGTGTTGCCGGCGTCGCGCAAGCGCAGCATGGCCTCGGTGATGCGGTTCATGTCGCGCGGGTGCAAGCCGATGCTCGGCTCGTCGAGCACGAACAGCGTGTTGACCAGCGAGGTGCCGAGGGCGGTCGTCAGGTTGATGCGCTGCACCTCGCCGCCGGAGAGCGTGCGGCTCTGGCGGTCCAGGGTGAGGTAGCCGATGCCGACGTCGTGCAGGTAGCGCAGGCGGGTGGTGATCTCGTCGTGCAGCAGGTGCAAGGCCTGGGCATCGCCATGCGATGGGGCCGCGCTGCCGTTCCCGCCCGCGGGGGAGGATTGGGATGCGGGCTGCATCGAATCGAAAAACCGTCGCAGCCGCTCGATCGGCAGCAGCATCAGGTCGTGCAGGCACAGTCCCGGCAGGGCTTCGAGCTGCGCGCGCGTCCAGTCCACGCCGACGGGCATGAAGCGTTTTTCGGGCGGCAGCACGGCGTCGGCCGCCGCCTTGCCGCCGATGCGCCACAGCAGGCTCTCCAGCTTGAGCCGCGCGCCGTGGCAGCTGGGGCAAGGCGTGTAGCTGCGGTATTTCGACAAGAGCACGCGGATGTGCATCTTGTAGGTCTTGCTCTCCAGGTAGCCGAAGAAGCGCCGCACGCCGTACCACTGCTTGTTCCAGTTGCCCTTCCAGTCGGGCGAGCCTTCGATGACCCAGTTTTTTTGCTCGTGCGTGAGCTTGCCCCAGGGCGTGTCGCGCGGGACGCCGGCGGCCTCGGCATGGCGCATCAGGTCGTCCTGCGCTTCCTTCCAGGCGGGGGTCTGGAGCGTCTTGATGGCGCCGGCGCGCAGCGTCAGCTTGTCGTTGGGGATGACCAGGCCGAAGTCGACGCCGATCACGCGGCCGAAGCCCCGGCAGGCCTCGCAGGCGCCGACCGCGGAGTTGAACGAGAACATCGACGGGATCGGGTCGGCGTAGCGGATGTCGCTTTCCGGACAGTGCAGGCCGGTGGAGAACTTCCAGATCTCGGGCGGGGCACCCTCCTCGGCCGCCAGCGCATAGACCGTCAGGCGGCCCGCGCCGCGCTTGAGCGCCACCTCGACGGCCTCCACCGCGCGCGCTCGCTCGGCGCCGGCGATGCGGAAGCGGTCCGCCACCACGTCGAGGACCTTGCGGGTGCCGGTGGGCGTCGCAAGCTCGCGCTCGGCCTGCACGCGCGTGAAGCCGCTGGCCGACAGCCACTGCGTCACCTCTTCCGCCGTGGTGCCGCCCGGCAGCTCCACGGGAAAAGTCAGCACCACGCGCGGATCGCCCGACGCCGCCGCGCGCGCCATCAGCTCGTCGTAGATCGTGTCGGGCGAGTCGTGGCGCACCGCGAGCGCCGTCTCGCGGTCGAACAGCTGCGCGCCGCGCGCGAACAGCAGCTTCAGGTGGTCGTTCAGCTCGGTCATGGTCCCGACCGTGGAGCGCGAGGAGCGCACCGGGTTGGTCTGGTCGATGGCGATGGCCGGCGGCACGCCCTCCACCTTGTCGACCGCCGGCTTGTCCATGCGGTCGAGGAACTGGCGCGCATAGGCCGAGAAGGTCTCGACGTAGCGGCGCTGTCCCTCGGCGTAGAGCGTGTCGAACACCAGGCTCGACTTGCCCGAGCCGCTCGGGCCGGTGACCACGGTCATCTCGCCGGTGCGGATGTCGAGGTCGAGGTTCTGGAGGTTGTGCTGTCGCGCGCCGCGGATGCGGATGGAGCCAAGGGTCATGTCTGCCTAACTGGGGGCACAGGGGCAGGATTCTAGGCAGCGCCCCCGTGGCCCATGGGCGGGGCGTTGCCCATGCCGCTGTCAGCCAAGGGCTCGCCCGCCGCCCCTGTCCCAGCCCGCAGCCGCCCGCGGCGCGCGGTCAATCGTTCGCGTAGATGTCCACGTCCTTCGTCTCGCGGATGAACAGCGTGCCCACCACCAGCGTCACGGCGGCGATCACGATCGGGTACCACAGGCCGTTGTACATGTTGCCGGTGCTCGCCACAATGGCGAAGGCGGTGGTCGGCAGCAGCCCGCCGAACCAGCCGTTGCCGATGTGGTAGGGCAGGCTCATCGAGGTGTAGCGGATGCGCGTCGGGAACATCTCGACCAGCATGGCGGCGATCGGACCATAGACCATCGTCACCAGCAGCACCAGCCAGAACAGCAGCGCAATGATCAGCGGCTTGTTCATCTTGGCCGGGTCGGCCTTGGTCGGGTAGCCCGCGCCCTTGAGGTCGCTGCCCACTTCCTTCTTGAAGGCCGCGATGGCCTTGGACGAGGCCTCGTCGAACTTCAGGTTGACGACGTTGCCGGCCGGCGCCTCCACCGGCACCGTGCCGATCTTGACCACCGCCTTCGAGTCCGGGGGACCTTCGATGTTGTCGTAGCTCACCGAGTTCTGCACCAGGAACCGCTTGGCGATGTCGCACGAGCTCTTGAAGTCGATCTCGCGCGCCACCGGGTTGCCCTGGAACGAGCAGGACGCCGGGTCGGCCGTGACCGTGACGCCCGCGCTGGCCTGCGCCCGGGCGAGGTCGGGGTTGGCGGCCTCGGTCAGCATCTTGAAGACGGGAAAGTAGGTGAGCACGGCCAGCAGGCAGCCGGCCATGATGATCGGCTTGCGTCCGATCTTGTCCGACAGGACGCCGAAGATCACGAAGAACGGCGTACCGAGCAGCAGTGCCGCCGCGATCATCAGGTTGGCCGCGGTCGCATCGACCTTGAGCTGCTGCGTGAGGAAGA
>JAQGLP010000150.1 GCA_028292835.1 Variovorax sp. | reverse complement strand
CCGCCGGGTACTGCGCGACGTGCGTGATCTGCAGCGGCGCGAGCTGCTCGCGCACGGTGGCGATGGCCGCCAGCGGCGTCGGCGCGCCCGATCCGGTCTTCAGGTTCAGCGTGCCGAGCTGGCGCGGGGTCTCGATGGAGTCGGGCCGCGCCTCCAGGATCACCCGGTACTGGTTGGTCTCGGTGACGATGGTCGAGACGATGCGCTGGCCGAAGGCGCTGTAGAGCGTGTCGTCGACCGCGCTGGCGGTCACCGACAGGCGCGACGCCGTGTCGCGGTCGATGTCGATGTAGGCCGACAGGCCCTGGGCGCCGGCGTCGCTGGTCACGTTGCGCACCTCGGCCACCGATTGCAGCCGGGCCATGAGCTTTCTCACCCAGTCGGTCACGGTGGCGCTGTCCACCCCCTCGATCGACAGGCGGTACTGGGTCGGGCCGCTCTCGGCGTCGATGGTCAGGTCCTGCGTCGGCTGCACGTAGAGCCTGACGCCCGCCACCTGCTGGACGCGGCCCTGCAGCCGGTTCATGACCGTCTCCTGGTCGTCGTGCCCGGCCTTCAGGTCGATCAGCAGGCGCCCGGTGTTGAGCATGGTGTTGTTGGCCGCGTCCACGCCGGTGAAGGAGCTCAGGTTCTCGACGTCCGGGTCGGCCAGGATGGCGCGCGCCGCCGCCTGCTGCAGCTCGGCCATGCGCGCGTACGACACGTCCTGCGCCGCCTCGATGCGGCCCTGCAGCTGGCCGGTGTCCTGCGTCGGGAACAGGCCCTTCGGGATCACGATGTAGAGCACCACCGTCAGCACCATCGTCAGCAGCGCGACCACGAGCGTCAGGCCCTGGCAGCGGAACACCCACTGCAGCCACACGTCGTAGCGCGCGATCACGCGGTCGAAGAAGGCCTGCACCCGCCCGCCCAGCCCGCGCGCGCCGTCGTGCGGCTGCGGCTTCAGCCAGCGCGCCGACATCATCGGCACCAGCGTGAGCGAGACCACCGCCGAGATCAGGATCGTGATCGCCAGCGTCACCGCGAACTCGCGAAAGAGGCGCCCCACCACGTCGCCCATGAAGAGCAGCGGGATCAGCACCGCGATCAGCGACACCGTCAGCGAGATGATGGTGAAGCCGATCTGCGTGGCCCCCTTCAACGCCGCGGCGAACGGCGCCTCGCCCTCCTCCAGGTAGCGCGCGATGTTCTCGATCATGACGATGGCGTCGTCCACCACGAAGCCGGTGGCGATGGTCAGCGCCATCAGGCTCAGGTTGTTCAGGCTGTAGCCCAGCAGGTACATCGCACCGCAGGTGCCGATGAGGGAGATGGGCACCGCGATGCTGGCGATCACCGTGGCGCGCAGGCTGTGCAGGAAGAAGAAGATCACCAGCACCACCAGCGCGACGGCCAGCAGCAGCTCGATCTCCACGTGCTTGACCGAGGCGCGAATGCCCGTGGTGCGGTCGGAGAGCACCCGGACCTCGAGGGCGGCGGGCAGGTCGGCGCGCAGCTCGGGCAGCAGGCGCTGGATGGCGTCCACCGTGGCGATCACGTTGGCGCCGGGCTGGCGCTGCACGTTCAGGATGATGGCGGGCGCGAGCTGCTGGCGCGCGTCGCCCGCGCAGTCGCCTCCCGGCGCGGTGCTGCCGTCGCCGCCCGCCTGCGCGACCGCGGCGTTCTGCGCGCAGGCGGGACCGGCCCAAGCGCCCAGGCGGTTGTTCTCGGCGCTGTCGACCACCCGGGCCACGTCGGTCATGCGCACCGGCGCGTTGTTGGCGTAGGCGACGATCAGGTTCTTGTAGTCGCTGGCGGTCAACAGCTGGTCGTTGGCGTTGATCGAGTACGAGCGCTTGGGCCCGTCGAAGCTGCCCTTGGCGCTGTTGGCGTTGGCCGCCGCGATGGCGGTGCGCAGCGTGTCCAGGCCGATGCCATAGGCCGCCAGCGCCCGCGTGTCGGCCTGGATGCGCACGGCGGGGCGCTGCCCGCCCGCGAGCGTGACCAGCCCGACGCCCGAGACCTGGCTGATCTTCTGCGCGAGGCGCGTGTCGACGATGTTCTGCACCTCGGTCAGCGGCATCGTCCGCGAGCTGATGGCCAGCGTGAGCACCGGGGCGTCGGCCGGGTTGACCTTGGCGTAGACCGGCGGCGCCGGCAGGTCGGCCGGCAGCAGCGAGCCGCTGGCGTTGATGGCGGCCTGCACCTCCTGCTCGGCCACGTCGAGCGTGGCGCCCAGGCTGAACTGCAGCGTGATGATCGACACCCCCGCCGCGCTGGTCGAGCTCATGCGGTTCAACCCCGCCATCTGCCCGAAATTGCGCTCCAGCGGCGCCGTCACGGTGCGGCCCATGACCTCGGGGCTGGCGCCGGGGTAGAGCGTCTGCACCTGGATGGTCGGGTAGTCCACCTGCGGCAGCGCGGCCAGCGGCAGGAACTTGAAGCCGATCAGGCCGGCCAGCACGAGGGCGAGCATCAGCAGCCCGGTCGCGACCGGGCGCTCGATGAAGGGGCGCGACGGGCTCATGCGCTCATTCGGGCCGGCGCCGCCGCGCGCCGGAGCCGTTGCCCGC
>JAQGLP010000030.1 GCA_028292835.1 Variovorax sp. | reverse complement strand
TGGCGGGACGTTTCTTGCTACGATTTTCATAGCGCCTCAAGCACGATGGACGGGGGCTGGCGGCCGAAAAGACCCTTGAGCCAGCGACCGAAGCCGCGCGACCGGGGGGCGTAGCGGCGGGCGCCGCGGTCGCCGCACAGCGTGAGCGTCACGTCGGCGCCGCGCTGGTGCTCGGCCAGCAGCCGGGCGCAGGCCCCCGCGTCGAGCACGTGCCAGGCTTCGGCCCAGGCCGCCCCATCGTCGCGCAGGGCGGGGCGGCGCAGGCTCTCGGCCACCTCGGGCGCGGCGGTGGCGGCTTGGGGCGCACGCGCTGGCGGCAGCGCCCCGGTGCCGCTGACCCAGAACGAGTTGATCGAGGGCACGCCGCGCGTCATGCGCTCGTCGTTCACCCGCTGGGTGTAGAGCAGCATCTGCATCTCGTTTTGCAGCTTGCGCCAGGGCCGCATCGCCTCGGTCTGCGGCGACCAGGCGGAAATCGGCTGGCCCGCCACGCGGTCGAGCGAAGCGGTCGGCAGGGCGCGCAGCAGCTCCCCGCACGCCAGCCAGCGCCCGGGCGTCGCCGTGGCGTGCAGCGCAATGCCATCCTCCTCGAAAAAAGGCCGGGCCGCCGCCAGCAGGGTGTCGGACTCGGCGGCATCGATGGCGATGCCGTACGGGTCGTCGAGCACCACCTCGTCGATCGCGACCTCCCAGTGGCACAGCGTCAGCACGCCCCAGGCCGCGTCGGCTCCGGCCTGCGCCAGCCCGGCCTGTTGCGCCTCGCGCGCGGCCCAGGGAATGCAGCCGTCGGTCCCCGGCAACCCCAGCGCATCGGCCAGCGCGCGCTCGTGCGGCGGCGACAGCGTGTCGGGCGGCTGCGCATCCTCGTGCGCCAGCGTCAGGCGCGCCAGCAGCGCTTCGAGGTGGGGCAGGCGCAGGTCCGCCAGCGCCGCGAGGCAGCCGGGCGTGCCGCGTCCGGCAAAGGGGATGAGCAGGTGGGACGAGGCGGAAGCGCCGGGGAGCGCGGGGGGGGAAACCATGCCCTATTGTCGCGGCGGGCGCCCGGACGGGTCGGGATGCCACAATTCCGCCTCTATGCGACTTCCCTACGAACTGCAGCTCGGCTGGCGCTACACGCGCGCCGGCCGGGCCACGCGGCGCAACGGCTTCATCTCCTTCATCTCGGGCGTCTCGATGCTGGGCATCGCGCTCGGCGTGGCGGCGCTGATCATCGTGCTCTCCGTGATGAACGGCTTCCAGAAGGAGGTGCGCGACCGCATGCTGGGCGTGGTGTCGCACATCGAGATCTTCTCGCGCGACGGCCAGGCGCTGGCCGACCTCGGGCCGGTGATGGCCGCCGCGCGCAAGAATCCGGAGGTGATTGGCGTCGCGCCCTTCATCGCGGCGCAGGCGCTGGTCGCGCGCGGCGAGGACATGAAGGGCACGCTGGTGCGCGGCATCGACCCGGCGCTGGAGCCGCAGGTGACCGACATCTCGACCACGGCCCAGCAGGGTGCGCTCGACCGGCTGGTGCCGGGCCGGTTCGGCATCGTGCTGGGGGTCGAGCTGGCGCGCTCGCTCTACGTGCGCGAGGGCGACCAAGTCACGTTGATCGCGCCCGGCGGACAGGTGACGCCGGCCGGCGTGGTGCCGCGCCTCAAGCAGTTCACCGTGGTCGGCACCTTCGATTCGGGCCACTACGAATACGACTCGGCGCTGGCCATGGTGCACGAGCAGGACGCCGAGCGCGTGTTCCGCCTCGACGGCCCGAGCGGCATCCGCCTGAAGCTGCGGGACCTGCACCAGGCGCGCGAGGTGGCCGACGAGCTGGCCGCCACGCTGCCGGGCTCGTTCCTGATCCGCGACTGGACGCGCCAGAACAAGACCTGGTTCGCGGCGGTGCAGGTGGAAAAACGCATGATGTTCATCATCCTCACGCTGATCGTCGCGGTGGCGGCCTTCAACCTCGTCAGCACGCTGGTGATGACCGTGACCGACAAGCGCGCCGACATCGCCATCCTGCGCACACTCGGCGCCAGCCCGAGAAGCATCATGGGCATCTTCGTGGTGCAGGGGGCCATGGTCGGCGTGATCGGCACGCTGGCCGGGCTGGTGCTGGGCCTGGGCATCGCCTACAACATCGACGTCATCGTGCCGGCGCTGGAGCGGCTGTTCCACGCCAGTTTCCTGCCCAAGGACATCTACCTGATCAGCAAGATGCCGAGCGATCCGCAGCAGAGCGACATCCTGCCGATCGCCGTGATCTCGCTCGTCCTCGCCTTTGTGGCGACGCTCTACCCGAGCTGGCGCGCCAGCCGCGTCAACCCGGCGGAGGCGCTGCGCTATGAATGACCGTTCGATTCTCGAGCCCGACGCGCGCGGCGGCGCGGCCGTGGCGGACGACGGCTCCGCCTCCGCAGTGCTGCGGGTGCGCGGCCTGACCAAGCGCTTCCACGAGGGCCGCATCGACCTGACGGTACTCCACGGCGTCGACCTCGACGTGAACGCCGGCGAGACGCTGGCCATCGTCGGCGCCTCGGGCTCGGGCAAGAGCACGCTGCTGCACCTGATGGGCGGGCTCGACGCGCCGACCGCGGGCAGCGTCGAGCTGCTGGGCCGCAACATCGCGCGCGTCGACGCGGCCGAGCAGGGGCGGCTGCGCAACCTGCACCTGGGCTTCGTCTACCAGTTCCACCACCAGCTGCCGGAGTTCAGCGCGCTCGACAACGTGGCGATGCCGCTCAAGATCCGGCGTACCGCGCCGCTGGAGGCCACGCAGGCGGCCTCCGGCATGCTGGCGTCGGTCGGCTTGGCCGAGCGGCTGCACCACCGCCCGGCCGAACTCTCGGGCGGCGAGCGCCAGCGCGTGGCGATCGCCCGCGCGCTGGTCACGCAGCCTGCCTGCGTGCTGGCCGACGAGCCCACCGGCAACCTGGACCGCGGCACCGCCGACGGCGTGTTCGCGCTCATGCTGCGGCTCGCCCGCGAGCAGCGCACCGCGTTCGTGATGGTGACGCACGACGAGGCGCTGGCCCGGCGCTGCGACCGCGTGCTGCGCCTGGTCGCGGGCCGGCTGGCCTGAGGCTGTACGCGGTGCGCCTGCGGGCGCGCGCACCTTGCGTTCAAAACCGCTTCGGCCATCCGGCAGAATGCGGCCCTCGCATAAAGTCATGCGCAAAAATTTGATCGGAAAAATTGGAATGAAGCACGCATCCGTCGAGGGTTTTCTGGCCCATGTCGCACAACGCAATCCCGGGCAGCCCGAATACCTGCAGGCGGTCACCGAAGTGATGGAGAGCCTCTGGCCCTACATCGAAAAGCATCCCAAGTACACGGCGCACAGCCTGCTGGAGCGCCTGGTGGAGCCCGAGCGCGTGATCGTCTTTCGCGTTTCGTGGGTCGATGACCACGGCGAGGTGCAGGTCAACCGGGGCTTCCGCATCCAGCACAGCATGGCGATCGGGCCTTACAAGGGCGGCCTGCGCTTCCACCCGTCGGTCAACCTGTCGGTGCTGAAATTCCTGGCCTTCGAGCAGACTTTCAAGAACGCGCTGACCACGCTGCCCATGGGCGGCGGCAAGGGCGGCTCCGACTTCGACCCCAAGGGCAAGAGCCAGGGCGAGGTGATGCGCTTCTGCCAGGCCTTCGTCAGCGAGCTGTTCCGCCACGTTGGCGCGGACACCGACGTGCCGGCCGGCGACATCGGCGTGGGCGGGCGCGAGATCGGCTTCCTGACCGGCATGGTCAAGAAGCTGACCAACCGCGCCGACTGCATCTTCACCGGCAAGGGCCTCTCCTACGGAGGCTCGCTGATCCGCCCCGAGGCCACCGGCTACGGCAATGTCTACTTCGCGCAGGAAATGTTGAAGCGCCGCGGCCGCTCCTTCGACGGGCTGCGCGTGAGCGTCTCGGGCGCGGGCAACGTGGCGCAGTACACGATCGAGAAGGCCATGGCGCTCGGCGCCAAGGTGGTCACGGTGTCCGATTCGAGCGGCACGGTGCTCGACGAGGAAGGCTTCACGACCGAGAAGCTGGCGGTGCTGATGGACGTGAAGAACCACCTCTACGGCCGCGTCAGCGACTACGCCGAGCGCACCGGCGCGCGCTTCCTGGCCGGCGCCACGCCCTGGCACGTGCCGGTCGACGTGGCGCTGCCGAGCGCGACGCAAAACGAGCTGAACGCCGACGACGCCGCCCAGCTGGTGAAGAACGGCGTGGTCTGCGTGGCCGAGGGCGCCAACATGCCCTCCACGATGGAGGCCGTGCGGGTGTTCGAGGCCAACAACGTGCTGTATGCGCCCGGCAAGGCGAGCAACGCGGGCGGCGTGGCGACTTCCGGGCTGGAGATGAGCCAGAACGCGTCGCGCCTGGTGTGGACGCGCGACGAGGTCGATGGGCGCCTGCTGCAGATCATGCAGGGCATCCACGAGTCGTGCCTGCACTACGGCGCGCGCGCCGACGGGCGCGTGAGCTA
>JAQGLP010000026.1 GCA_028292835.1 Variovorax sp. | reverse complement strand
CGCCGCACCGCGACGATGAACGGAAAACCGTGGCGCTCGCGGTAGCGGACGTTGAGTTCGCGCAATTCGCCGATCTCGTCGCGGCTCAGCGCATCGAGGCCGGCGCTGGCCTGTTCGCCGACCGACTCGTCGGTCATGGTGCCGGCCTGCGCTTCCTTGCCGGCGAGTTCGGGGTGGGCGCACAGGAAGGCGACCTGCGTGGCGTGCGGCGCGTTGCGGACCACCTCCACCATGGCCGTGTGAAGGGCGTCGACGCTGGCGAACGGCCGGGCGGTCCAGGCGCCTTCGGCCACCCAGGGGGAGTGCTCGAAAGTACTGCCGAGCGCGGCGACGAACGTGTCGCGCTCCAGGGTGTTGATGGCGTCGAGGTCGAGCGCCGGGGCGGTTTCAGTCATTGGGGTGTTCCTGGGACGGTCGGGTCAATGAAAGCTCGTCTTGGCGACGGCGGTTTTCTGGAAGCGCGGAATGAACATCAGGATCAGCAGGGTCGCGCAGACCTCCACCGCGGCCACCACGTAGAGGCCCGCCGACAGCGAGCCGGTCGAGGTCTTGATGAGCCCCAGCATCCACGGCGCGCCGAAGCCGGCCAGGTTGGCCACCGAGTTGATCAGCGCCACGCCGCCCGCTGCCGCGGCGCCGGACAGGAAACGGTTGGGCATCTGCCAGAAGACGGGAATGGCGCTCATGGTGCCGACGATGGCCAGCGCGAGCGCGGCCAGCGTCAGCAGGGGGCTGGTCTTGAGCACGAAGGCGATCACCAGCAGCGCGACCGCGCCGAGCGCCGCCGCCACGCCGCAGTGGTAGCGCGACTCCTGGTGGCGGTCGGAATGCGCGCCGTTCAGGATCATGCCGGCGGCGCCGCACAGGTAGGCCGCGGACATGATCCAGCCGACGGTCAGCGGATTGGTGAAGCCGACTTCCTTCACGAGCGTGGGCCCGTAGAAGGTGAGCGACGAGTTGGCCGCGACGATGCAAAAGAAAATCAGGATCAGCAGCCAGATCTTCGAGTCCTTCAGCGAGGCCAGCAGGCTGTGCTCGCGGTGGCCCATCGCACCGGCGTCGCGCTCCAGGTCGGCCTGCACCAGGTCGCGTTCGCGCTGCGTCAGCCAGGTGGCCTGTTGCGGCCTGTCGGTCAGGTAGAAGAAGGTGACGATGCCGGCGATCACCGACGGGATGCCTTCCAGCAGGAACACCCACTGCCAGCCCTGCCAGCCATTGACGCCGTTCAGGTTGTTCATGACGAAGCCGGCGAGCGGCCCGCCGATGACGCCGGCCAGGGCGGAGGCCGACATGAACATGCCGAAGGCCTTGGCGCGCCGGTTGTTCGGGAACCAGTAGGTGAGGTACAGGATGATGCCGGGATAGAAGCCGGCCTCGAAGACACCCAGCAAAAACCGCAGGAAATAGAACATCGTCGGCGTCTTCACGAACATCATGACGATGCTGGTGATGCCCCAGCCGATCGTGATGCGCATGATGGTCTTCCTGGCGCCGATCTTCTGCAGCAGCAGGTTGCTCGGCAGCTCGAAGAAGAAGTAGCCGAGAAAGAAGATGCCCGCGCCCAGCCCGTAGACCGCCTCGCTCCATTTCAGGTCGTCGAGCATGGTGAGCTTGACGAAGCCGATGTTGACGCGGTCGATCCAGGCCAGGATCCACAGCACCATCAGGAACGGGATCAACCGGAAAAAGATTTTCCTGTAGACGCCGTCCAGCTCCGATTGCTCGGAAACGGAAACGCCGGGAATGGCGATGCTAGGGGTACTCATGCTTGTCTCCTGTCTCTGTCTTGTAGCGGTCGGGCCGCGCTTGTCGTTTGCCTTCGGGCGGCGCAAGCCGTGAACCCGTGTGGGACGGGTCGGCACCGAAGTGCGGCAAGTCTAGGCAGGGATGGCGCGGGACGCGACGGGGGCGCTGTTATAAGCAGCATTCCAGGTTCCGATAGTCCTCCGCCGTCCCTTCACCCCGCCCCACCATGAGCCGCCCCGGAGATCCCGTCGACAGCTATCTCCTGCGCGTTCTGGCCACGCTCGTGGCCGAACGCAGCGTGTCGCGGACAGCCATCCGCCTGAACCAGTCGCAGCCGGCCATCAGCGCCGCGCTCAAGCGCCTGCGCGAGCTGTTCGGCGATCCGCTGCTGGTGCGCGAGAAAGGCGGCATGGCGCCCACCGAGCGCGCGCTGCTGCTGCGCGACCACGCGCGCAAGGCGCTCGGCGAGATCGACCTGATGCTGGTCGGCCCGGAGCAGTTCGACCCGGCGCTCAGCCAGCAGACCTTTCGCATCGGCTCGCCCGACTTCATGGTGGCCACGTTCCTGGCCAGCGTCGTGGAGCGCTTCCGGCGCGATGCGCCGCGCGCCCGGCTGACCGTGCAGCCGCTGGGTGCCGGCTACGACTACGAGCGCGCGCTGGCCGACGGCGAACTCGACGTGGCGATCGGCAACTGGCCTCAGCCACCGGAGCACCTGCATCTGTCAGTGCTGCTGGACGACGAGATCGTCTGCCTCATGAACGCCCAGGACCCGCGTGTCGCAGCCGGCCTGAGCCGCGAGCAGTACCTCGCCGCCCAGCACGTGGTGCCGCTGCCCTACTCGGTCGGGCAGCGCGGCGTGGTCGAGACCCACCTGACCAGCCTGCGCGTCAGCCGCGACGCGCGTGTCGTGGTGCCGTATTTCGTCCTGGCGCCGCACTTGGTCGCGCGCACCGACATGATCTTCACCACCTCGCGCCACTTCGCGGAGTACTACGCGCGCACCCTGCCGCTGGCGGTGGTCGCCGCGCCCTTCGATTTTCCGCGTATGCGCTTCTACCAGCTGTGGCACGAGCGCTCGCAGCACTCGGCGCCGCACCGCTGGTTCCGCGGCCTGCTGATCGATGCTTCCAGGCAGTTCGCGGCAGCGGGCTCCTGACACGGCGGCATCGCAGCCGGCGGACCTGCTGCGCCGCCCTGGAGCTGGCCAAGGCGAGCCGACGCGACGGCGTGCGGACCTTCGGCGCCGCCGAGGACGCGACCGCCCGGCCTAGCCGACGAGCAACCGGCGATTGACCGAATGCGCGGCATCGAGCTCGTGCTGGACGGCGCGGCTGACCTGCGACAGGGTGCGCAGGCGCCGGTTGCTCTCGCGCAGCCGGTCGGACAGCCCCTTGGAGATCGCCAGCAGCAGGCGTGCCGCGACGCTCGGGTGCGTCTCGATCAGCGCCAGCAGCGCCTCGCGCGACAGCGTGGCGAGCTTCAGGTCGGTCAGCGCGGTGCAGGTGGCCGAGCGCGGGGCGCCGTCGAGCACGCCCATCTCGCCGATCAGGCTGCCCGCGCCAATGAGCGAGATGACCATGTCCTGGCCGGGCGTGCCGGTGCCGCTTTCGGCGCGTACCTCGCCTTCGAGCAGCAGCGCCATGTAGTCGATGTCGAGGGTCTGGCCCTCCTCCATCAGCAGGGTCCCGCCGCGCACGAACACCGGTTGCATGACGCCGATCAGGACCAGGGCGTCGGCCAGGCTCAAGCGGGCCAGCGGCGCGGCCTCCATCAGCAGGCGTGCGGCACGCGCTTGCGCATCGGGAAGGGTGGTGGCGTGGGAGGTGCTTGGAGTCATGGGTGCAAACGCTGCAGCGGCTCGCTGGGCAGCGCCCAGACGGTGGCGCCGCCGATACCATGGAATTGTCGCCCCGGCGTGGCCTCCATCGACCAGCCGCCGGTGAATTCGCCGAACGCGGGCAGGATGGCCTGTCCGGCCTCGCTCACGAAGCAGGGCAGCCGCAGGTTGTCACGGCCCCGCCCGCGCAGGGTGCGCGCCGGGTGCAGGTGGCCGGCCAGCACGAAGTGCGTGGCATGCGCCTGCGGGTGGTGGCAGCAGGCGAAGGGGCCGAGCAGCCAGGGCTCGTCGACCACCTCAATGCCCAAGTCGGCGGGTGGGTCGCCCGCGCGGCTGTCGTGGTTGCCGCGCACCAGCGTCATGGCGACCTCTGCGTGGCGTGCGCGCCAACCGTCGAGCGCGGCCAGCACCTGGGGCGTGCGCGCCTGCGCGGCGTGCAGAAAGTCGCCCAGGAAGACGACGCGCCGGGGCGCGTGGCGACCGATCAGCGCGTCGAGCCGCGCGAGGTTTTCCTGCGTGGTGCCGCCCGGCACCGGCTGCCCGAGCGCGCGGTAGGTGGCGGCCTTGCCGATGTGCAAGTCGGCGACGAACAGCACCCGCTCCCCTGGCCACCAGACCGCGCGCTCGGGCAGCAGGTGCACCGGCTCGCCGGCCCAGCGGACCGGGCAGTGGGCGGGCGGGACGCCGGCGGTGGGGGAAGAGGAGAACGGGGGCGGAAGGGTGGGTGGGGTCACAAGGCCGGGAGTGTCGCAAAAACACGAAGGCCCGAGGCGCCGCGGGCTTTGTCGCCGGCCTTCACAACGGCGGCAGAGGGCGCGAAGGCCTGCGCTGGCGCCGCGGCCGCGCGGCGCCGCTTGCGGCGGTTCCTGCGTCATCGCCCACGCTGGCACGGCGCCGGGGCGGCTCTTCCTGCTGGCTGAACACCAGGCCTTCCCTGACATGATCGACATCGCCCGCGGCCGCGGCGGTGCCGCCCGCAGCCGCTTCGAGCTCGCCCACCATGCGCGCGATGCGGTCGGCCACGCTCTCGTTGGAGAGCATCTCGCGGAAGCGCTCGACCATGAGCGGAAAGGCGAACGGGGAAGGCCGCGGCAGGCGCCGCACCACCAGCTGCTGCGCGTTCATGCGCGCCAGGCTGGCGCGCAGCCGGCCGATCTCCAGCTCCTGGGCCAGCAGCTCCCGCTCGGCCTGCAACAGCAGCCGGTTGGCCGGGTCGTATTTGCGGAACACCTCCCAGAACAGCGATGACGAGGCCTGCAGCTGCTTGTTGCTGCGCTTCTCGCCCGGATAGCCCTGGAAGATCAGCCCTGACACCCGCGCGATCTCCCGGAAGCGCCGCTTGGCCAGCTCGCTCGCGTTCAGGCTTTGCAGCACCTCGTGCAGCAGCGCGGCGCGCTCGCCGGCCGCGCTGGCTTCGCCGGTCTTGTCCTCCCGCTGGTCCGGGTCCCTGCCCTGGCCCCGGTCGACCGGCTCCTGCGCCGTCTCCGCCCCGAGCGCCATCGCGGCCTGCGCCGCGGCGTCGTGGCCGACCCGCAGCACCTGCGGCAGCAGGGCTGTCCAGTCGAGTTCGGTGGCGCACAGCAGCTCGAAGCCGTAGTCGTTGAAGGCGATCGAGAAGGTGCGCGGCTGGTGCTGCGCCACGCGCCAGGCGATCAGGTTGGCCAGCCCCAGGTGCACATGGCGCCCGGCGAAGGGGTAGAGAAACAGGTGCCAGCCCTCGCGCGTCTCCAGCACCTCGGCCAGCAGGGTCTGCGGCGTCGGCAGCGCCGACCAGCGCTGCTGCAGTTCGAGCAGCGGCCGCGCGCGGCGCAGCTCGGGCGTGTCGTAGCGGCCCTCGCCGGCCAGCCCCAGCTGCCGCACCACGGCGTCGGCCAGCGTGGTCGACAGCGGCATGCGCGCGCCGCTCCAGCGCGGCACGGTGGCTCGGCGGCCCGTGGCGCGGCGCACCCAGGCCGTCATCTCGCGGATGCGCACCAGCTCCAGCAGCCGGCCGCCGAACAGGAAGCAGTCGCCCGGCTTCAGCCGCGCGACAAAGCTCTCCTCGACGTTGCCGACCCGGGCGCCGCCGACGTACTGCACCGCCATGCTGGCGTCCGCGACGATGGTGCCGATGTTCATGCGGTGGCGCCGCGCCAGGCGTGCATCGGGCACGCGCCACACGCCCTGCTCGTCGGGCACCGCGCGCCGGTAGTCGGGGTACACCGCCAGCGACGGCCCGCCCTGCGCCACGAACGACAGGCACCAGTCCCAGTCGTCCCTCGACAGCCGCGCGTAGGCCGCCGTGGCGCGCACCTCGCCGTACAGCGCGTCGGGCACGAAGCCGCCGCCCAGCGCCACCGTGACCAGGTGCTGCACCAGTACGTCGAGCGGCTGCTCGGGCGAGCTGCGCTCCTCGATGTGGCCGGCCGCGATGGCCGCGCGCGCCGCCGCGCCCTCGACCATCTCGATGCTGTGCGTGGGCACCAGCGTGATGCGCGACGGCCGCCCCGGCGCGTGGCAGGAGCGCCCGGCGCGCTGCAGCAGGCGCGCGATGCCCTTGGGCGAGCCGATCTGCAGCACGCGCTCGACCGGCAGGAAGTCCACCCCCAGGTCCAGGCTCGACGTGCAGACCACCGCGCGCAACTGGCCGTTCTTCAGCCCCAGCTCGACCCACTCGCGCACCGCGCGGTCGAGCGAGCCGTGGTGCAGCGCGATCACGCCGGCCCAGTCCGGGCGCGACTCCAGCAGCGGCCGGTACCAGATCTCCGCCTGCGAGCGCTCGTTGGTGAAGACCAGGGTGGTGCCGCTCGCGGCGATCTCCTCGATCACCTGCGGCAGCATCGTCAGGCCCAGGTGCCCGCTCCAGGGAAAGCGCTCGGCGCGCGGGGGCAGCAGCGAATCGATGACGAGTTTCTTGGGCACCTGGCCCTGCACCAGCGTGCCGCCGCCCTGGCCCAGCAGCGTGCGCATCGCCTCCTCCAGGTTGCCCAGCGTGGCGGACATGCCCCACGTGCACAGGCCGGGGTTCCAGCCCTTCAGGCGCGCCAGCGCCAGCTGCACCTGCACGCCGCGCTTGTTGCCGATCAGCTCGTGCCATTCGTCGACCACCACCAGCCTGACGTGGCCGAGCGCCTCGCCGGCGTCGGCGCGCGCCAGCAGCAGCGACAGGCTCTCCGGCGTGGTGACGAGCACGGTCGGCAACCGGCGGTTCTGCGCGCTGCGCTCGGCCGCGGCCGTGTCGCCGCTGCGCGCGCCCGCG
>JAQGLP010000528.1 GCA_028292835.1 Variovorax sp. | reverse complement strand
CCAGCGTGGCCAGCCAGGCCTGCCCGACCAGGCCGGCAAAGGCCTGGCCGCCACCGAAGACGGCGATGTAGCTGATGAGGTTCTTCATGCCGCCGGCCATGACATGGCCGAGGCCCTGCATCATGGCCGACGCGAGGAACATGGAACTGGTCGCCGCCAGCAGGGTTTGCGACAGGTACAGGTCATGCGGGCGCGTGAGCACCGTGGCCTGCCCGTCCATCCATGCCGCGAGGATGATCAGCACCAGTGCGGTGTCGCCCAGCAGCGCAAAGCGCTTGGACGGCACCACCAGCGCCCCGAGCGCAAAGCCCGCCAGCGTGCCCACCGTGATCCAGACGAACAGCGGGTGCATCTGGTCGTTGGTGAAGCCCAGTGTGTTCATGAGGCCGACGGCGCCCACGGCCTGCTCCGTGAGCACGACCCGAAACAGCAGGATCGCGCCGAGGAAACGCACCATGAAGGGACTCGCCAGCCAGCGCAGGTCCAGCAGCGGCTTCTCGCGCCGCAGCTCGATCGCAACGTAGAGCCCGAAGCACAGCACGGCACTGGCCAGGCAGACGCCAAGCCACGGCGTGTCGCGCCACCAGTGCAGCCGGCCCTGCGTCAGCACCACGCACAGCAGGGCCAGCGAAGTGGCATACAGCGTGAAGACGAGGCCGTCCCCGCGGACGAATTGTGGGCTGGTCGGAATCGGCTTGATGCGCACCACGTTGATGGCCGCGGCGCAGAGAATCGCCAGCGCGGTATCGAGGAACTGCAGGCCCTGCCACTGGCTGTTCTGCAGCAGGTCCTCGGAAATGATGCGCGACAGCGGCAGGCCCAGCTGCGTGACGCCAAAGCCCAGCAGCAGACCGTAGGCTGTCCTGTCGGGCGGCATGGCCTGCACCATGTAGAGTACGGCCAGGCTGCTGAGCGGCGCGGCCGCCAGCCCGAAGGCGGCGCGCAGCACGATGGCCGAGCCGAGGTGGTTGGTGAACAGGTGCGCCACCGCCAGCACGAGGTAGACGCCGATCGCGATGTCGGCGAACCGGCGCAGGCCGTACTGGTAGCGTATCTTGGCGAGCAGGAGCGCGGCCGAGATGTTGGTGGCGTAGTAGGCCGTGGTGAGCCAGCTGGCCTCGATCGCCGTGGCGCCGAGCGAGCCCTGCAGGCCCGTGAGGTTCGAGTTGACGAGGTTGACGCCCAGGCCCTGGGTGATCCCCAGCAGCAGCGAGACCGCCATGAAGACCAGGCTCTGGCGCAGATCATAGGGTTCGGGCGCAGGCGTGGCCGCGGGTGCGGAGGAAAACGCGACCATGGGCTCGGTCGGTGGGCCGGACGGCGTGGGCGCTGTCCCACGGTCGCCGCTCATAAGGTCCTCGACTCGTCGTTGCGGCGCGCCAGCGGCATCACCAGACCGTCGACGAAGCGTGCGATCGATGCGCGCGTGACCTTCTGGCCGCGCGTGTTGTAGCGCGACAGGACCATGGCCGGCACCACGTCGAGCAGCAGGTCCAGATCGGGCGGCGGGGCGATCTCGCCGCGCGCCACGGCGCGCTCGAACAGCGCACGCACCTTGGCGCGCCGTGCGGTCAGCCGCTCGGGCGCCACCTTCTCGGTCCAGGCCATGTGCTGGCGCACGTTGCCCAGCATTTCCTGCACCGCGGCCTGCATGAGGTGGTCGCCGATGCCGTAGTAATGCTCGTAGACACGCACCAGGTCGTCGCGCAGGCGGCCGGTGTCGACCTCGACGTCGGTCGGCGAGTGCAGCGTCAGCGCATCGGCCAGCAGCTCGTCCTTGGACTTCCAACGCCGGTAGAGCGACGCCTTGCCGGCGCCCGCGCGCTGCGCCACCGCGTCCATGGTGACGGCGGCCATGCCGGCCTCGCCCAGCAACTCCATCGCGGCGCGCAGGATGGCGCCATCGAGCGCAGCGTCGCGCGGACGGCCAACGGAGAGGAAGGAGGAGGGCATGCTAATTACGGAACTTAATGGTTTCGGAACATGATTGTATCGAATATCGGGAAATCCTGCAGGTGTCGTCGTGTCCCGTATCGTGGCCTAGCATGACCGGACAGGCGAACGTGTTGCGGCGCTCTTCGTCATGTTCAAGCCGAACGTCTGTCGCTACATCGCGAACAGACGCGGTCCGCCAGTGCGGGGAGAGGGAAGTGGCAAAATCGCACATCACATGTCGAGCCGGCCGCAACCTTTCGCCGCAGACACCCTGAGGGGTCTGGCGGCTAAATTCATTTTGAGGAGGTGATGATGAGCACGCCCCTGAACGCCGAGGGACTCGACCTGTTGTTTCGCGAGGCCCGCACCCACAACGCCTGGTTGAACAAGCCGGTCAGCGACGACACGCTGCGCCAGGTCTACGAGCTGATGAAATGGGGGCCGACCAGCGCCAATGCCAGCCCGGCGCGCATCCTGTTCCTGCGCACGCCCGAGGCCAGGCAGCGCCTGCTGCCGGCGCTGTCGCAGGGCAATGTGGAGAAGACGATGAGCGCGCCGGTCACCGCGATCATCGGCTACGACGGCCGCTTCTACGAACAGTTGCCCAAGCTGTTTCCCCACGCCGACGCGCGCTCGTGGTTCGCCAACACGCCCGAACTGGCCGAGGTCACGGCGCGGCGCAACAGCTCGCTGCAGGGCGCCTACCTGATGCTCGCGGCGCGTGCCCTGGGGCTCGACTGCGGACCGATGTCGGGCTTCGACCAAGCCAAGGTCGATCACGAATTCTTTCCGGCCGCGTCGTCCGTGGGGGACTTCGACCAGGAATACTTCCCCGACAGCCACATCAAGACCAACTTCCTGTGCAACCTCGGCTACGGCGACCCGGCCAAGCTGTTCCCGCGCAGCCCGAGGCTGGATTTCGACGAGGCCTGCAAGCTGCTGTGAGGCGTGGCGCCTCCTTCGAATACGAACCCTTCGGCGGGTGCTGGACTTGTCGGTCGGTTCTGCGGGAAGACCCGACCCGCTCTTCGGGTAGAGAAAGGAAGCGAACCATGTCTGCCTTCGGCACGTCCGAGAATTTAAGGGTGCTCGCACAAACGTGCGCCATTGTGGTGGCGGGCGTTCTGGCAACGGCCGTAGCGGCGGCCGAACCGGAACTCGCCCGGTACAAGACGGCGGAGAAGCTGGCCAAGGCCCACATCGCCAAGTTCGACACGCTGGATTTCGATGTCTTCACCAACCAAAAGTGGGATCGCCTTCATGAGAGTCACGCCAAGGACATCGTTGTGCATTGGCCAGACGGGCATTAGACCCAGGGCATCGAAAAGCATATCGAAGACCTGAAGGCCATGTTCGTCTACGCGCCGGACACCCGGATCAAGGAACACCCGGTCAAGATCGCACAAGGCGAATGGACGAGCGTTATCGGCGTCATGGAAGGAACGTTCACGAAGCCCATGCCGGCAGGCGACGGCAAGACCATTCCGCCCACGGGCAAGCCTTTCAAGCTGATCATGTCCACCGTCGGGCACTGGAAGAACGGGGTCATGGACGAGGAGTACCTGTTCTGGGATAACCAGGCATTCATGAAGCAGATCGGACTGGCACCGTAAGAGTCCAACGGGTTGAGCTACGGTCAACCCGTACATTGGCAACTTGGGGAGACACAATCATGATCTACCCGATGGTTGGAAAAAGGTATTACGTTGAATTTCCGACGATGTCGTTCTATCTGCATTTCGTCAGTGACAAAGCGCTGGAGTTCATTGTCGAAAAAAGCCCCGATCTTCCCAAGGGCTCGGCGCACACGGTGGAAATCACTATCGACGATCTGCGCGATGAGCTCTATCTGGTGTCATGGCAGGAGCAAAGCGGCAACACGGTCGTCCATCTGGAAGACTTCAAGACGCATCGTGTCCACGCGTTCCTGACGATGAAGGACATGACGTTCGTCCGGCAGACTGCCTCGTTGGTTGAGGTTGACGAAGACGCTGCTTGACCAACTCACCCGAACGATGCAGGGAACAAAGACGTGCTGAAGAAGCCATTGCTTGCGCTGACCAGCGCACTCATACTGGTGGCATTCCACTCATCTGGCCATGCCGAACAGGCTCTTTCCAAAGAGGTGAAGACCATGACAGATCAAGTTCAAGTCATCGGCAAGCAATTCGATTTCGTGTTCGGCAAGGATGCGATCTATCGTCTGCATTTCATTGACGCTCAGCATCTCGACGTCACGGTGGTGGCAGATCCATCGTATCCCAAAGGTACGCTGAACCACTTCGAGATCAGCATGACGGAAATCCGCCCCGACGTGTACATGGTGACCTGGATCGAACCGGCCACCGGCAACACCGTCACGCATGTGGAAGACTTCGTCAACCATATCGCCTACTCCAATATCACCGATCTGGCTTCGAAAGGGTTCTGGCGACTCAAGGGCGATATCAAACCAGTGCTGTGAGCCGCGGCGGCGGCGATTTGCTAGAACCGCTATTTTTCGCCTCTGCAGGTGCCCATGACAACACGCCCGCTCCCCACCTTCTTCATCTCGCACGGTGGAGGTCCATGGTCATGGATGATGGACGAGATGAATGGTCGCTACGACCGGCTCGCCGCGGCATTGCGGCAGATACCGCACCAAGTGGGCGCAACGCCCAGGGCCGTATTGATGGTCTCGGCGCACTGGGAGGAGGACGAGTTCACGGCCATGTCCCACCGAATCCGCCCATGATCTATGACTACGGCGGCTTCCCCGACTACACGTATCACATCCAGTACGCGGCGCCTGGTGCGCCACATCTGGCCGAGCAAGCGCGCAGCCTGCTCGAGAGCGCAGGCATTGCCGCCCGGCTCGACCCGGCCCGAGGCTTTGACCACGGCATGTACGCACCGATGGCTGTGATCTACCCCGATGCCCAGATTCCCGTCGTGCAACTCTCGCTCAAGCGCGGGCTTGCACCAAAAGCGCACCTCGCCGCGGGCCGCGCGCTGGCGCCGTTGCGAGAGGAGGGTGTACTCATCCTCGGCAGCGGGCTGAGTTACCACAACCTGCGCATGTTCGGGCCGGCGGCGAAAGTTCCGTCGGCATCCTTCGACGCTTGGCTGCAGCACACGCTCGCTTCCACCAGCCCCCCGCAGCGCGCCGCTGAGTTGACGGCTTGGGAAGCCGCACCGGCAGCACGTCAGGCCCACCCCCGTGAGGAGCATCTTCTGCCGCTGATGCTGGCTGTTGGCGCAGCGGAAGGCGAGGCTGCCACACGGATCTATTACGAAGACAACTTCTTTGGCGGCATCAGCGTGTCCAACTTCATGTTCGGCGGTGTATGACATGAACCCGCACGCGATCGTGCTCGAAACCGCACCGTAGACGAAACCTCCTCAAATGCATGGCAGGAACGATCCGTTCATTCCGCACCGTTTTGCGTGCACGGCCGGCCTCGTCAGGGCGACTTCGGCGCCGGCATGACCGCCGGCCCGCTCGTGGGTCGCGCAGGAGGTCGACGCTCAAATCATCGACTTGGCGGCTGATCGGTGGCAAGGGCGCATTTCGAAGGTGCTTTCAAACGTCCAGCGCCCGCATCATGGGCCGCTGCCAAACAAATCGCGACAAACAGTCTTCGCGGCCATGAACGTGCGCATGGTGACTTCCCTGATCCATTGCACCAGCCGTGCCTTTGGTCCGATCTTGGTTGCGGGCACCCTTGCGCTGCAGGGTTGTGCTCAATTGCCGGCGCAGGTCCAGCGAAGCGAGTCGGTCGCTTTCCAAAACACGGGCGACACCCACCTGGGCCGGGTGGTCGCGCCGCTTGCCCAGGCGCATCCCGGAAAATCCGGTGTCGTCGCGCTTCCTCAGGGCATCGACGCCTTCGCTGCGCGCGCTCGCCTGGCCGACGTTGCCGAGCGCAGCCTGGACGTGCAGTACTACATCTGGCACAACGACATGTCCGGCAATCTGCTGTTCGACGCGTTGAGACGTGCCGCAGACCGTGGCGTGCGCGTGCGGCTACTGCTCGACGATAACAACACCGCAGATCTGGACGATGTGCTGGCAGAGTTGGCATTGCATCGCAATATCGAGGTGCGCTTGTTCAACCCATTTGCCATGCGAAGCTGGCGCACGCTGAGCTACCTGAGCGATTTCGCTCGCCTGAACCGGCGCATGCACAACAAGTCGTTCACCGCCGACAACCAGGTCACCATCGTCGGAGGCCGCAACGTCGGCGACGAGTACTTCGGCGCCGGTAAAGATGTCCAGTTCGTCGATCTGGACGTGATGGCCATCGGCGAAGTGGTCCATCAAGTCTCGAACGATTTCGACCTTTATTGGGCGAGCGACTCGGCGTACCCCGCGGACCGTGTGCTGAACGCGGCGAGCCCATCATTGACGATTGCCGCGTCTAACCCTGCTGCCGATCCCGAACGCTCGGTTCCTGGGGCCGCGTACCTGGAAGCAATTCGCCGGCAGCAATACAAAAGGCAGATGGTCGAGCAGCGTCTGAGCTTTGAATGGGCCGACGCGCATCTGGTCAGCGACGACCCGTCCAAGGTCGAGGGTATTGCAAGTGATGATCAACTGCTGTGGTCGCGGCTCAAGCGCATCCTGCCGCCGCCGAAGCAGGAGCTCGAGCTCGTCTCACCGTACTTCGTGCCGGGCGCAGAGGGTGTCGAGCATTTCGTCGACCTGGCGCGGCGTGGTGCGAAGATCACGATTCTGACAAACTCGCTCGAAGCGACCGATGTCGCTGCGGTTCAGGCCGGCTATGCTAAGCGTCGAAAGCCTTTGCTCGAAGCCGGCATCGCGCTGTTTGAAATGAAGCGCGCCTCCTCATCCGCCTCGTCCGCATTCAGGCGCCCGGGCAGCAGCTCTGCCGCGAGCCTGCACGCCAAGACGTTCGTGGTCGATCGTTCGGCCGTGTTCGTTGGCTCCTTCAACTTCGACCCGCGCTCGGCCCGCCTGAATACCGAGCTCGGCTTTGTGATCGAGTGTCCGGCGATGGCGGCGACGATCGCCGATGGGGTCACGGGTTTGCTGGCCGAACGCGCGTATCGCGTGCGTATCGGACCCGGCGGCGCGCTGCAATGGATGGAGCAGATCGACGGTCACGAGGTTGTGCATGACGAGGAGCCCGGAGCTGGCTTTTGGCGGCAGCTCGGCGTTTCCGTCTTGTCGTTGTTGCCGGTCGAATGGCTACTCTGAAAGCGACGTCGGGATGGCTGTCCCATCCCTTCGCGATCTGTTCGGACTCACAGCCGGCCGCACCGAGTGGCCGACGATCCTGCGGTGCACTCAGCCACAAGGCACCAGCCCGCATGCAAAAAGGCTCCGAATGTGCGGAGCCCTTTTTTTCCATGCGAGCGCGCAAAGCGATGCCCTCGGTCGTACTCGGCCGCAACGCGTGCTGAGGCGGCGACACGCCTGCTCGAAGCCTATCGACGGCGCCTGGACTATGGCGATGCCGCCGAAGCGGACACCGCAGACGCGCAGCGGCTGGCCACTGCCGAGCGGCGCCTTCGGCTGCAAGCGCTAAAGGCAGAACGCGACGAGCCGCAACGCAACACGGGACAATCAGTACATTCGACAGGAGCAGCTATGACGATATTCGTGACCCGTGATCGCACGCACAAAATGATGCACACCGTCGCGGTGCGCGAGCATACGTTCGAGACTGACGAACCCAAGGAGAATGGCGGTGAAGACGCAGGCCCGACGCCGCACGACCTGTACGATAGTGCGCTCGGCGCCTGCAAGGCGATGACCGTGCTCTGGTACGCCAACCGCAAGCAGATGCCGCTCGAGGATATTCAGGTGGCTGTCGATCGCGACGACAGCGAGGAACGCAAAGGTGT
>JAQGLP010000505.1 GCA_028292835.1 Variovorax sp. | reverse complement strand
CTCTCTGGTGCCTAGTTCAAGGAAGTGAACGAAACCCCCCATCGTGCAGAAGAAGTCTGGGAGGCGTCCATCCCATCTTCGCTGAATCTCGACCTCTTCCATTGCTTCTCCTTGCGCCCTTGTGGGGCTGCCGAAAGCAACCGTACCTCTCGCTTTGAAAAACCTGGACTCCGAAAGGAGACTTCAAGCGCAGGGCGCGATGTCAACGGAGCAGTTAAGAGCCCGTTTGATAATTGATCGGGCCTGTGGTGTAACTACGGGATGTGGACAAAAGCACACCGAGAGCACCAGCAAGAAATCGAGCGCAGGGCCAAGCGCTACCCGAGCGACCTGACGGATGCGGAGTGGGCGGCAATCGAGCCGCTGCTGCCTGTACCCGCTCGCCGAGGGCGACGCTCTCGGGTTGACATGCGTGAGGTCATCAACGCTCTGCGTTATCTGGTGCGAGCGGGCTTCGCGTTCTTCGCAAAAGTGTCTGTGAGTGCCATGACGCTCCCTGACGGTATGAGGTTTGGCGGTATCGGGACATACCGCCGTAAGTACCGCTTTTTTGGCGGTATGTCATGGTAGTCCGTGAGACGGCGTGAGACAAAGAAAAACCCGCTACGTCAGGAAACGTGCGGGTTTTTGAGGGAGTCTGAGGCGGCTTGACACCATCAAATGGTGCCCTCGACAGGAATCGAACCTGTATCTGAGTCTTAGGAGGACCCCGTTCTATCCATTGAACTACGAGGACAAGGCGAGCGAGCTTACCACTGCGGCAATGCCGTGGCGGCGGCTCTCTTCAGTCGTACGACAGCGTGTAGATCAGGTCGATCGCGCTGCGGCTGCCGGTCTGGCCGCGCAGCGTCAGGTGGCGCGTGAGGTCGTAGAAGATGTAGAGCGTGCCGAGCGTGCCCGAGAGGCTGCGCTCGTAGGTCACGTAGAAATCCCTGGACAGCCGCTTGCCCAGCGTGATGGCCGCGCCGCGCACGTCGCCACCGGCGCCCGGGCCGCTGAAGCCGATCTCGTCCAATCCGAAGCGGCCGGCCAGGCTGCCCGAGCCCTTGTTCCCGAGGCCGCCCAGCAGGGCCAGTGCGGCCTGCTGCATCAGCAGGGCCTCGGCGCCGCCGCTGGCCGAGGCGCGGCCCAGCACCACCCAGGACAGCGTCTCGGCCTCCGACAGCGCCGGCTCGGAATAGAGCTGCACGCGCGGCGACTGCGCGGTGCCGGTGACCTTCACGCCGGCGCGCTGCGTGATGTTGGGCCGGATCGCCAGGATATCGAGCGCCGGGTTGTCGTAGGGCCCGCTGAAGCGCGCGATGCCGGACTCGATGTCGAGCTCCTGGCCGTAGGCGCGGTAGCGTCCCTTGACGGTATGGATCTCGCCGGTGAGACGCAGCAGGCGGCCGCTGGCGGCGTTGCTGCGGACCTCGATCTGGCCTGCCAGCCGCGTCGTGAGGCCGCGGCCCTGCGCGGCGAAATCGTCGCCCAGATCGACCTCCACCGCGATGTCGGGCGGCTTCGCCGTGTTGGCGTTCGCCAGCGTCGCCCGGTCGGCCTTGTCGGCGCGTGCGCGGTCGCGCTCGGCCAGGCGGGCGGCCTCGCGGTCCCTCGCGGCCGAGCGCACCACCACGTCGCTGCCGAGCGAGGGCGCGGTCTCGTCGGGCAGGATGATGACGGCGCGGTCGATCTTCAGGGCGCCGCGTACCGTGAACAGGCCCTGGTCGAGGCCCAGTTGCAATTGCCCCGAGACGCTGGCCTGCCGGTCGCTGCGCACCAGCACGCGCAGCGCACGGGCCTCGGCCCTGACCGCCATGCGGATGCCCGAGCCGCCCCCCGAGGGGGCTCCCCAGGTGGCGCTGCCCTGCGCGGTCAGGGTGCCGCCGCCACTGGCGTTCTCGCTGCGGGCGGTGCTCAGGTTGCCGCCTTGCCCGGTGATGCGCGCGCTGCTGGCGGCCCCCCCGTGCAGGGTGAATTCGGTGAGTTCGAGCCGGTCGCCGCGCAGCGCGGCGCGCAGCCGGCCGTCGCGCAGGTCGATCCCCTCGACCAGCGCCTTGACCGAGAGGCCATCGGCGCCCAGCTGGCCGCTCCATTGCGGCGCGGCGCGGCTTCCCGCCAGCGTGGCGTCGGCCTCGAGCGTGCCGCCCGCCCGCCAGCCGGGCGGCGCCAGCATGGACCAGACGCCGATGTTGGGCAGCCGCGCGCGCACCCGACCGTTCAGCGGTGCGGTGTCGGGCCACTGCCAGCCATCGCCCTGCCGCGTCATGCGGCTGTCGGCTTCGATCTGGACCTGACCGGCACGCTCGCTGTCCCAGGTGAGCTGCGCTCGCACGGCATCGCCCTGCGCCGTGAGCACCAGCTCGGCCTGGCGCAGGCCGGCGGGCGTGGCCGGTTCGGTGCCGCCGGCGTCCATGACGGTTTCGCCCGACGTGCCGGTGCCCCGGGTGCGGATGCGCGTGACCAGCGCCGCCTCGCCGGCCTGCACCCGGATGTCGCCGCTGCGGCGTCCCAGGCGCGCCTGCGCGCGCAGCGTGTCGCCAGCGTCGATGTCCCAGTCGCCGTCGAACACCAGGTCGCCACTGACTCCGACGCCGCCCAGTTTGTCGCCGTTCGTGGCGCCCAGCATCTCCGCCCAGGCCATCGGCAAGCCCAGCAGCCGGCCCTTCGAGCGCAAACGGTAACTGCCGTTGCCCGCCTCGCCGGGCTGGGCGGTTTGCGAGAACTGCACGGCCTGCCATTCGAGGCGCACCGTGCCCGGCGATGGAGCGCTGACCGAGGCGCTGCCGTCCGAGCTTTCGATCTGCAGGCGGGTGGCGCCGCCGGGTCGCGGGGCCGGTGTGCGGCGCACCGTCGCGCTCAGCGGGCTGTCCAGAACGACGGTCCAGGGACCCGGCGCAACGGCGGTGTCCTGGACTTGCAGGCGCAGGCTGGCCAGCGCGATGCGCCACTGGTCGGGTCCGTCCCTGCCGCCGCTGGCGCGCGTGCCGAGCGTCAGTTGGCGGGTGCCGAGCATTGCCTCGCCGTCGAGCGCCAGCGCGGCACTGGCCGGCGTGCCCGAGAGCCCGGCGCGCACGCCGCGCAGCCGCAGCA
>JAQGLP010000462.1 GCA_028292835.1 Variovorax sp. | reverse complement strand
ACTGGTCGGTCAGCATCGGCTCGACCACCTGGCCGGTGCGGGCGCAGCGCGGCACCATCAGCTTGTGTTTCCTGGTCTCGACCAGGGCACCCAGCGCCTCGAGGTCGGCCACGACCTGCTTGCGCGCGACGAAGCGGTCGAGGCCGCGGTATTTCTCGGGCGCCTGGTCGTTGACCGTGGCGTCCAGCGCCAGCACGCCGATCATCGGCAGGCCGTGGCGCTGTCCCACCGCGTAGTCGTTCGCGTCGTGCGCCGGCGTGACCTTGACCACGCCGGTACCGAAATCCTTGTCCACGTAGTCGTCGGCGATCACCGGAATCAGCCGGCCCACCAGCGGCAGCCTCACGCGCTGGCCGACCAGGTGGCGGTAGCGCTCGTCCTGCGGATGCACCATCACCGCCACGTCGCCCAGCATCGTCTCGGGCCGCGTGGTCGCCACCACGAGCGTGCCCGAGCCGTCTTCCAGCGGGTAGGCGATGTGCCAGAGGAAGCCGTCTTCCTCCTCGCTTTCCACTTCGAGGTCGCTCACGGCGGTCTTGAGCACCGGGTCCCAATTGACCAGGCGCTTGCCGCGGTAGATCAGGCCTTCCTCGTACAACTGCACGAAGGTCTGCGTGACGACCTTCGAGAGCTTGTCGTCCATCGTGAAATATTCGCGGCTCCAGTCGACCGTGTCGCCCATGCGGCGCATCTGCCCGGTGATGGTGCTGCCGGACTGTTCCTTCCACTCCCACACCTTGGCCACGAAGTTCTTGCGTGCCTCGGCGGGTGTCGGGCCCATGTCGTGGCGGCTCACGCCCTGCGCCTGCAGCTGGCGCTCCACCACGATCTGCGTGGCGATGCCCGCGTGGTCGGTGCCCGGCAGCCACAGGGTGTTGGCGCCTGCCATGCGGTGGTAGCGCGCGAGGCTGTCCATGATGGTCTGGTTGAAGGCGTGGCCCATGTGCAGCGTGCCGGTCACGTTGGGCGGCGGCAGCTGGATCGCGAAGGATTCGGCGCCGTCCCTGGGCTGTCCCGTGCCGCGAAAGCCTGCCTTGGCATAGCCGCGCCGCTCCCATTCCGGGCCCCACCGCGCCTCGATGGCGGCGGGCTCAAACGATTTGGACAGGCTGTCGAGGCCGGGTTGGGGCAGGGTGTCGCTCATGGCGTGGTGGGTGCGGATCGACGCCGGAAGGCGCGTGGATGAGGAGGCCGGGGCGCGCCGGTGGGAGCGCGACACGGCCGCCGCTCGGACGGCGGCGGCGGGGAGCCCGGGATTTTACCGGGCCGGGCCGCTCCAGGCCGACCCGGCGCCACCCACGCCCATAATTCCGGCGATGCTGTTTTTGCTCTCTCCCGCCAAGTCGCTCGACCACGACACGCCGGTGCCCGACACGGTCCCCGCCACGCAGCCGCACTTCGAGGGGCCGCACGGCCCGGCGGCCGAGCTGGTCGCCTTGCTGCGCGAAAAATCGCCGCAGCAGCTCGCCGGGCTGATGCGCCTGTCGGACCGGCTGGCCGCGCTCAACTTCGCGCGCTACGCGGCCTGGACGCCCCGGGGCACGGCGGCAAACGCGAAGCAGGCCGCGCTGGCGTTCGACGGCGACGTCTACGGCGGGCTCGACGCGAGGACGCTCACGCCCGCGCAACTCGCCTGGACGCAGGAGCATGCCTGCATCCTGAGCGGCCTGTACGGCGTGCTGCGTCCGCTCGACCGGCTGCAGCCCTACCGGCTGGAAATGGGCACGGCGCTGGCCAACCGGCACGGCAAGGACCTCTACGCCTTCTGGGGCACGCGGATTGCCGAGCACCTGAACAGCCGCTTGGCGGCCGACCGCACGCCGGTCGTCGTCAACCTGGCCTCGCTGGAATACTTCAGGTCGGTCGATCGCCGGGCGCTCAAGGCGCGGGTGGTCGATTGCGTGTTCGAGGAATGGCGGCCCATCCCGCAAGGCGGCGGTGCCTACAAAATCGTGCCTTTTCACGCCAAGCGGGCGCGTGGCCTGATGGCGCGCTGGGCCGCGCTGCACCAAGCGGCGACGCCCGGCCGGCTGCAAGGCTTCGACCTGGAAGGCTACGGCTTCGATGCGTCGGCCTCGGCGCCCGAGCGCATGGTGTTTCGCAGGAGGATCAACGCATGAGTTCCAACCCGTCCATCGACCCCGAGTTGCGCGACTGGATCGTCGCCCAGCGCGCGGAGGGCCACACGGAGGCCGCGCTGCGCGCCTCGATGCGCGCGTCCGGCTGGCGCGACGACGCGGCCGGGGCCGCGCTCGCGGCCGTCGCGCGGCTGCCTCTCAAAGCCGCCGAGACACCCCGCCAGGTCAGCGCGAAAACCGGCATCCCTGCCCAGCGCGCGGCCCTGCCCGGTCCGGATCTGGAGGGCGCGCCGCTCTACCTCGACGCCGGCGACCGCCGCGTGAAGGTGCTGCAGACGATGCGCCACCCCAGCGTGGTGGTGTTCGGCGACCTGCTCGGCGGCGACGAGTGCGAGGCGCTGATCGACGCCGCCCGCGAGCGGCTGGCGCGCTCGCTCACGGTCGAGACCCAGACCGGCGGCGAGGCGGTCAACATCGATCGCACCAGCGAGGGCATGTTCTTCGAGCGCGGCGAGATCGAGGTCGTCGCGCGGCTGGAGGCCCGGCTGGCCCGGCTGCTGAACTGGCCGCTCGAATACGGCGAGGGGCTGCAGGTGCTGCGCTACCGGCCCGGCGCGCAGTACCGCCCGCACTACGACTACTTCGACCCGGCCGAGCCCGGTACGCCGACCATCCTCGCGCGTGGCGGCCAGCGTGTTGCCACGCTGGTGATGTACCTTCACGAGCCGGCGCGCGGCGGCGCCACCACCTTTCCCGACGTCGGGCTCGAGGTCGCGCCGGTGCGCGGCACCGGCGTCTTCTTCAGCTACGACCGGCCCGACCCCGCCACGCTCACGCTGCATGGCGGCGCGCCGGTGCTGGCCGGCGAGAAGTGGGTGGCGACCAAGTGGCTGCGCGAGCGCGAGTTCGTCTAGCCGGTGTTTGAACAAAAGGCCCACAACGGCCGTCCCGCGGGCATGAACAGCTATGAAATTAAGAGCAAACGGCATCGAGATCGAGGTCGATGATTCGGGCGGCGACGGTCCCGTGGTGCTGCTGATCATGGGCCTGGGCATGCAGCTGATCGCCTGGCCGCAGACTTTCGTGAAGGCGCTGGTCGATGCGGGCTTTCGCGTGGTGCGCCACGACAACCGCGACAGCGGCCTGTCGCAGGGCTTCGACCACGCCGGCACCGGCAATCTGGTCTGGCAGGGCGTGCGCCAGCGTCTCGGGCTGCCGGTGCGCTCCGCCTACCATCTGCAGCACATGGCGGACGACGCGCTCGGCGTGCTCGACGCGCTCGGCGTCGGGCGCGCCCATGTGGTCGGCGCCTCGATGGGCGGCATGATCGCGCAGCGCCTGGCCGCCACCGCGCCAACGCGCGTGACGAGCCTGGTCAGCATCATGAGCTCCAGCGGCGCGCGCGGCCTGCCCGGCCCGCGCCCGGAGGTCACCGCCGCGCTGCTGCGCAGGCCGCGCAAGCAGGACGAGGCGGCGCTGGTGGCTCACAGCCTGGGCCTGCTGCGCCTGATCGGCAGCCCCGCCTACCGGGAGGACGAGGGCGCGCTGGCCGCGCGCCTGGGCGCTGCCCTGCGCCGCGCCTACCGGCCGGCGGGCATCGTGCGCCAGCTGCTCGCCATCGGCGCCGACGCCGACCGGCCCGCCGTGCTGGCGCGCATCGCCTGCCCGACGCTGGTCATCCACGGCGAGGCCGACCCGCTGGTGCCCATCGCCTGCGGACGCGACACTGCGCGGCGCATTGCCGGCGCGCAATTCATCGCGGTGCCGGGCATGGGGCACGACGTGCCGCCGCAGGTCGAGCGGATCCTGATCGGGCACATGCTGCCCTTCCTGCGGGCGGCGCAGGAGAAAATCACGCCATGAGCCTCGACAACACCCCCGAGCAATCCCAGCTCGGCCGCGCCTCGGCCTACCCGGACCGCTACGACGCCTCGCTGCTGTTCCCGATCCCGCGCGCCACCCAGCGCGAGGCGATGGGCATCCACGGGGACGCGTTGCCGTTCTTCGGCGCCGACCTCTGGACCGCCTTCGAGCTGAGCTGGCTGAACGCGCGCGGCAAGCCGCAGCTCGCCATCGCGCACTTCACCGTGCCGTGCGAGACGCCCAACATCGTGGAGAGCAAGTCGTTCAAGCTCTACCTGGGCGGCTTCAGCAACACCGTGTTCGCCGATGCGAACGCCGTGCGCGAGCGCCTGCGCATCGACCTGAGCGAGGCGGTGTGGCGCGGCGCGGCGCATGCCGGGACCATCGGCGTGCGGCTGCTGGCGCCCGAGCTGTTCGACCAGGAGCCGGTGCACGAGCTCGACGGCCTGAACCTCGACCGGCTCGACCTCGAATGCACGCACTACCAGCCCGCGCCCGAGCTGCTGTCGAGCAACACCGAGGAAGCCCCCGTCACCGAGACGCTGACCAGCCGGCTGCTGAAGAGCAACTGCCTGGTCACCGGCCAGCCCGACTGGGGCAGCGTGCAGATCCGCTACAGCGGCCCGCAGATCGAGCAGGCCGGGCTGCTGCGCTACATCGTGAGCTTTCGCAACCACAACGAGTTCCACGAACCGTGCGTGGAGCGCATCTTCACCGACATCTGGCGCCAGTGCCGGCCGATCAAGCTGGCCGTGTACGCGCGCTACACGCGCCGCGGCGGACTCGACATCAACCCGTTTCGCGCCAGCTGGCCGCAGGTGCTGCCAGCCAACGCGCGGACGGCGCGGCAGTGACGCGGTCCTGTCCACGTCGCGAACCGCCCTTGCAATTTTTCAGGAATAAATTCAATGACCATGAACGTGTTGATCGTCGATGACAACCATGCCGCGGCCGAGTTGCTGCAAGAACTGCTCGAGCTGGACGGGCACACCGTGCGCTGCGCCTTCACCGGCCGCGAGGCGCTGGAGGCCGCGGGCGCCGGACATTTCCCGATTGCGCTGATCGACCTTTCGCTGCCCGACCTGCCGGGCACCGAGGTGGCACGTCGGCTGCGCGAGGCGAACCCGGGGGGGCTGCTGGTCGCCGTCTCGGGCTTCGATCGCACCGACGTGCCCGGCGCCGACGCGCCCGGGCTGTTCGACCACTTTCTGCGCA